>NZ_JBXAMS010000009.1:0-237828 GCF_058800905.1 Pseudomonas sp. GW822-FHT04C11
CGCCCCAGCGGGAGCAAGCTCCCTCGCCACAACTGCGGTTGTGCCTGAAACATCGGCTTAAGTGAACAGCATTGCGCTCATTGGCGGGGTTTGTCGTTTTCAATGCGGTCATTACACGGAACGGGCGTCTCGTTGCTGTTCCAGATTTTCCAGTTCGGCCTTGTAGCTGTGGGCATCGCTCTCGGAGTGGAACATCCCCACCAGCATGTCTTGTTGATAGACGTCCCAGATCCGGATGCCGGCGGCTACGCCTTCGTGGGATTTATGTGAATCGTCGCGTTCAGTTACTTTTACAGTCATCTGCTGGCTCCAATCTCGATTGTTCTGCAGCAAGGCGTGTGCAGGCCTTTGTTATATGTTTTGTTAGCTTGCTAAGTAAATACCTGCGATCGGTAACGATCTTTTGCAGAAATTGAAAAAATCCCGCAGCCCTTGCAGGCCGTGACATTCGGTCGCAGGGCGTTGGGTTTCATGACAGAAGTTTCATGTTTCCAAGGGCTTGGACACAAAACGACAGGCGAAAAAAAGCCTCGCAATCGCGAGGCTTCTTCATTTCGAGCTGCTTGCTTAGCTGCCTTTGACAGCCTTGCCGTCAACCGTACCGTCGAGGAGCATGATGTTGTACTCCTTGCCGTCGGTCTCGACCTGGCGCAGGGCTACCAGGATGTAGCCCCAGTCCTTGGCGAACCACATTTCGGTGATGCGTTTGTTCTGTGTCGGGTCGCGAACACGTTCGACCTTGATCGCATCGACCGAGCCCGCTTTGGTCTGGACTTTCTCCTGGCCAATCACGCGGAAGTCGTAGGTGTCGGTGTCTTCACCTTCGACCACTTGGTAGCTCATGCTTTTTTTGCCGGCGGCTACATCGCGCTGCAGCGCCAGTTGGTAGGTGGACTTGTCCAGCATGCCGGTGTTGAGCGGTACCTTGACCGGATCGCCGCGATCAGTGCCGGTGACCATCTTGGTGGTCCAGTCGAAGTCCAGATTGACCTTCTTGGCTTTACCCAGGCCGCCGCGTTCGAAGCGATATGACTGGGGCAGCAAGGCGTCCTTGTCCAGCTTCAGGGTGCTTTCTTCGGTCAGGCTGGCGACCAGCATGGAGGCCTTGAAATTCAAGGTCCAGGAGCCGTTATCATTTTTCGACAGGCTGCGTTCGGCCGAACCGCTCATCGGGAGTTGCTTCCAGTCGGCGGTGTAGCTGGCGGAGAACGGTTGAAGGTCTGCCGCCTGCGCAAGGGGCAGGGCGAGCAGAGCACAAGCGAAGAGCAGGGCGCGACGCATAAAATCTCCTAGTTTCGAATCAAGTGACCGCTGGCCGCGAGTAACTGACCATCCAGTAAAGCACCTTGTTCGCCAAGGCTCAGTCGGCCCTCGGCAAACCAGCGTACGGCCATCGGGTAAATCTGGTGTTCGCGGGCGTGAACCCGTTGCGCCAGACTTTGCGGCGAATCGTGCAACTCTACCGGTATTACTGCCTGTACGACCAGTGGTCCGCCATCGAGTTCCTCGGTGACGAAGTGCACGCTGCAGCCATGTTCGGTGTCGCCGGCTTCCAGCGCTCGCTGATGAGTGTGTAACCCTTTGTATTTGGGTAGCAGCGAAGGATGGATATTGAGCAGGCGACCCTGATAGTGACGGACGAAATCAGCGCTGAGAATACGCATGAATCCGGCCAGCACCACAAGCTTGGGTTGGAAGGCGTCGATCAATTCGATCAAGGCGGCATCGAAAGCCTCGCGACCTTCGAAAGCCTTGTGATCCAGGGTGCGGGTGTCGATACCCGCGTCCCTGGCGCGCTGAAGGCCATAGGCATCAGCGCGGTTCGAGATCACCGCGCGAATGCGCGCAGGGTTGTCCGCGTTCTGCGCGTCGTCGATCAAGGCCTGCAAGTTACTGCCGGAGCCGGACAACAGCACCACAACATCACAGGTGGCGGACATCTGCTCTTGCATCAATGCGCCTTGAGGTTCTTCAGTTCAACCTGAGCCGCGCCTTCGGCAGCGGTAGCAATCTGACCGATGACCCAAGGCTGCTCGCCGGCTTCACGCAGTACGTTCAGGGCGGTTTCAACGTGCTCCTGGGCAACGCAGATCACCATGCCGACGCCGCAGTTCAGCACACGGTGCATTTCGGTTTCGTCGACGTTGCCTTTCTCTTGCAGCCAGTCGAACACGGCCGGACGGGTCCAGCTCGCTACGTCAACCACCGCCTGAGCGCCTTTTGGCAGGACGCGCGGGATGTTGTCGAGCAGGCCGCCACCGGTGATGTGGGCCATGGCCTTGACTGCGCCGGTGTCTTTGATCAGCTTGAGCAGCGGCTTGACGTAGATACGGGTTGGCGCCATCAGCAGGTCGGTCAGCGGCTTGCCGTCGAGCTGGATGTTTTCGATGTCTGCACCCGACACTTCGATGATCTTGCGGATCAGCGAGTAGCCGTTGGAGTGCGGGCCGGAAGACGGCAGGGCGAGCAGGGCATCGCCAGCGGCAACTTTCGAACCGTCGATGATTTCCGACTTCTCGACCACGCCCACGCAGAAGCCGGCCAGGTCGTAGTCTTCGCCTTCGTACATGCCAGGCATTTCAGCGGTTTCACCGCCCACTAGCGAGCAGCCGGACAGTTCGCAGCCAGCACCGATGCCGGTGACGACTTGAGCGGCGGTGTCGACGTTCAGTTTGCCGGTGGCGTAGTAGTCGAGGAAGAACAGCGGTTCGGCACCGCAGACCACCAGGTCGTTGACGCACATGGCAACCAGGTCGATGCCGATGCTGTCGTGCTTGTTCAGGTTCAGAGCCAGGCGCAGCTTGGTGCCGACGCCGTCGGTGCCGGATACCAGCACGGGCTGCTTGTAGCCAGCCGGGATTTCGCAGAGGGCGCCGAAACCGCCCAGGCCGCCCATGACTTCCGGGCGCGCAGTGCGCTTGGCGACGCTCTTGATGCGTTCGACCAATGCTTCACCGGCGTCGATGTCTACACCGGCGTCCTTGTAGCTCAGGGAGGGTTGCTTGCTCATGATCCAGGCCTTTAGGGGGGATTCAGGGGTAACGACCGAGTTCGGCGAGTGCGCTGAAATACGTCTGGCACGATTGCCGCGCAAGTATTTCAGAGTACCCAGCCGTTGCCGGTCTACGAAGGCGCGCGATTTTATCAGGCTTGAGGGGCAGCGGCCATCCTCGGGCCGACGGGCAGAGGCATATCGTGTTAAAAAAACCGAAAATGCCCGTGCTGGTGACCTCGCTCGTGGCTGTATAAGGTATAGCCGTTAACCGGCTATCGTTATGACAGAGTGAAAACTTCCATCGATTGCGTGAATGTTTTGCGCAGGCCGGCGGTCACAGCCTTGCTCAAGTCTGTTCATGCGGTCTGTTCCAGCCGCTTTTTGTCGTCGGGAATCCTCCATGCGTTTGTGTAAATTACTGTTTGTGGGCTGTTTGTCGTTGGTCAGCCTGGCGAGTCATGCCCAAACCGTTAACGGTCTCTATCAAGTGCGCGAGCCGGTCAGCAGTCAGACCCCGGAGGAGCGCGATCAGGCCACCCAGCGTGCGCTGGATACCCTGGTGCTGCGTCTGACCGGTGATGCCAAGGCAACACAGAGCCCCGGGCTGGCGGCGATTCGCAAGGACCCGCAGCAGATCATCAGCCGATATGGCTACGACGCCGGACCGCCGGAAAGCCTGCAAGTCGATTTCGATCCGGTCAGCACCGATCGGGCACTGCGTCAGGCAGGCTTGGCCTTGTGGGGTGCCAATCGGCCGTCGATTCTCGGCTGGTGGCTGAACGATTCGACCGAAGGCTCAAGCCTGGTGGGCGACGGTCAGGCCAGTGCCGCGCCGCTGCGGCGTGCTGCACAGCATCGGGGGCTGCCATTGCACCTGCCACTGGGTGATCTGAACGAGCAGATCGTCGCCACCGCGCCGCATCTGGAAGGCAATGATCCGGCGCCGCTGCATGGCATCTCTGAACGTTATGGCGCGGACGCTCTGTTGGCGGTGCATGCGCGGGAAGAGGGTGGTCAGTGGCAGGCCAAGTGGCATTTATGGCTGGGTGACCAGCGCGAGCAAGGCAGCGTGCAAGGAGCCGACAGTGCGGCCGTGGCCGATGCGGTTCTGCTGGCGGTGAGTCAGCGCCTGGCACCGCGTTTCGTTGCCAGGCCGGGAGCGTCCACCGAGCAGGTGCTTGAGGTGCAAGGCATGAACCTGGAGCGTTACGCGGTGTTGGGGCGCTTGCTGGAACCGTTTGGTGCGCACCTGCAAAGTGTCGATGGCGACCGGATCGTGTATCGCGTCAACGGCAGTGCCGATCAGTTGCGAGCGCAATTGAGTCTGGCGAAGTTGCAAGAAGTGCCGGCGGGCGTTGCGCCTGCACCGGTTCAGCCTGCGGTCATCGGTGTGGCACCCGCGGTCGCCCCGGCACCCGCGCCCAAAGCGCAGTTGAGTTTTCGTTGGTAGATTTTTCTTTCCTTATATAGAAGCTGGAGTGATTCATGGCCGATACACGGCGTTGGGTGTGGCTTGGTGGGATAGCCCTGCTGTGCGCATTTGTGTACCTGTTGCATCCGATCCTTACACCGTTCCTGGTGGCGCTGTTACTGGCCTATCTGTTCGACCCGCTGGTGGATCGCCTGGAGAAATTTGGCCTGTCGCGAACCTGGGGTGTGGTTGCGGTATTTGCGCTGTTCACCCTGGTCGTCATGACGTTGTTGCTGGTGTTGGTGCCAATGCTGGCCAAACAGCTGTTCCGTTTGTATGAGCTGGCGCCACAAATGCTTGATTGGTTGCAGCACACGGCGATGCCCTGGGCGCAATCGAAATTCGGGTTGGCGAATGGGTTCTGGAAGTTCGACAAGGTCAAGGCCGCGATCACCGAGCACATGGGGCAGGCTACTGACATCGTCGGGATCGTGCTGAGCCAGGCCACCGCATCGGGTTTGGCATTGATCGGTTGGCTGGCCAATCTGGTGTTGATCCCGGTGGTGAGTTTTTACCTGTTGCGCGACTGGGACCTGATGATGGCGAAGATCCGCAGCCTGTTGCCGCGTGATCGTGAAGAGCGTGTAGTCTCGCTGGCGGGTGAGTGTCACGAGGTGCTCGGCGCATTTGTTCGTGGGCAGTTGCTGGTGATGCTGGCGTTGGGTGTGATCTACGCGGCGGGCCTGATGCTGGTCGGACTGGAGTTGGGGCTGTTGATCGGTCTGATTGCCGGTCTGGCAGCAATCGTGCCGTACATGGGCTTTGTGATCGGGATCGGAGCGGCGTTGATCGCCGGGTTGTTTCAGTTTGGTGGCGATCTGTATCCGATGATCGGGATTGTCGCGGTGTTCATGGTCGGTCAGGCACTGGAAGGCATGGTGCTGACGCCGTTGTTGGTGGGGGACCGGATTGGCCTGCACCCGGTGGCGGTGATCTTTGCGATTCTGGCGGGCGGAGAACTGTTCGGTTTCACCGGGATCCTGCTGGCGTTGCCAGTGGCGGCGGTGATCATGGTGCTTGTTCGCCATCTGCATGATTTATATAAAGATTCTGGCATGTATAGCGGTGTGGACGATTCGGATTGATCAGCCCTGTCGATTAAGTGCTCAAGGACGCCCGGTGTATTGCCGGGCGAGCCTGTAAAACTCTCCTGGCTGTCACATACGCCGTCAAACAAACCCCGGCGATCCCCGCAAGTTAACGCAAACCTTTGATTTTGCTTATGGTCTGCTGCATTGTGCGGCTGGCGTCACGGGTATAAACTTTGCAAACTTTACACAGAGGCCACTAACGGTTCGTTTGAACTGTTCAGTCAGCATGAAACCGATTCAGCTGCCCCTAGGTGTGCGTCTGCGTGATGACGCTACCTTTATCAACTACTACCCTGGCGCCAATGCCGCTGCACTCGGCTATGTCGAGCGGCTGTGCGAAGCCGACGCCGGCTGGACCGAAAGCCTGATCTATCTCTGGGGCAAGGACGGCGTAGGGCGTACGCACTTGCTGCAAGCCGCGTGCTTGCGCTTCGAGCAGTTGGGGGAGCCGGCGGTGTACCTGCCGTTGGCCGAGTTGCTGGATCGCGGTATCGAAATCCTCGACAACCTTGAACAGTACGAGCTGGTCTGCCTGGATGACTTGCAGGCAGTCGCAGGGCGGGCTGACTGGGAAGAGGCGTTGTTCCATCTGTTCAATCGCCTGCGAGACAGTGGTCGGCGTCTGCTGATCGCCGCTTCGACCTCGCCACGCGAGTTGCCGGTAAAACTGGCTGACCTCAAGTCCCGCTTGACCCTGGCACTGATTTTTCAGATGCGGCCGCTGTCTGATGAAGACAAGTTGCGTGCGCTGCAATTGCGCGCGTCACGTCGCGGCCTGCACCTGACCGACGAAGTCGGGCATTTTATTTTGACGCGCGGTACACGCAGCATGAGCGCGTTGTTCGAGCTCCTTGAGCGCCTCGATCAGGCCTCCTTGCAGGCTCAGCGCAAGCTGACGATCCCCTTCCTCAAAGAAACCCTGGGCTGGTAAAACCGCGGCCTGTAGCGCGTTTCGGCATCTTTCAGGCGTCAGGAAACCCGCTTCCGGAAGGGTATTCGCGGCGCGTGCAGATTTAAAATGGGCTTAAGCGCTTAGATGTTAACGAGAAACCGATAAGTCACATTTGGATCGATTGAATTTGCAAATGAGGACGATAGAAGGCATAGTCTCGCCATCTTTAAAACTTCAGCCACGGTCGTGCCCATGCTAAATCGCTTCGCACCCCTCGTGCCTCTCGCACTTGTCACCCTGCTTTTTGGTTGCGCGGTTCATTCCCCGGTCTCGCAACAACAAAACGATCAGCAGATTAAAAATTCAGCGACTGCCCAGTCTTCCGTTATTTATCAGGAAGAGCTGGCTACCGAAAAAGAACTGGCTGACTTTGCCAGCAGCAAGCCTTACCAGCTTCCGGTTCTGGCCGACAGCATCCTTGAGCGTGGCCTGTCCCTGGTCGGTACCCGTTACCGCATGGGCGGCACCTCTGAAGCCGGTTTCGATTGCAGCGGTTTCATCGGTTATCTGTTTCGTGAAGAGGCTGGCATGAACCTGCCGCGCTCCACTCGCGAAATGATCAACGTGAATGCGCCATTGGTTTCGCGCAACAACCTGAAGCCTGGCGACTTGCTGTTCTTCGCCACCAATGGTCGTCGCGGTCGCGTCAGTCACGCCGGGATCTACCTGGGTGATGACCAGTTCATCCATTCCAGCAGCCGCCGCAGCGGTGGTGTTCGGGTCGATAACCTGGGCGACAGCTACTGGAGCAAGACCTTCATTGAGGCCAAGCGAGCACTCGCCATGGCACCAACGACAGTCACGGCACGCAAGTAAACGAACTTTTTGTAAGGCTAACTTAAAGTCTTACTTGAAGTTTGGCGCGTAGCCGCTAGAATCCTGATCTATTGTTGACTAACTAACCGCGTAAGCCCTGCTTACGCGGTTTTGTTTTCAGCCTCTCGGCAGAGAAAGCCGCAGCCAGATCAGGATGTTCTGTATATGACGATGTCGGCCCGCCTTGTACTCATCTTCTTCGCAGCGCTGCTCAGCGCCTGCGCCAGCCGCACTCCGCCGCCTGTCAAAGTCGTTCGCGCCCCGGTTTTCGCTCCCGCCCAATCGTTCTCGCCTGCCGCTGAAGACGTGCTGATTCGCGCGCTGGGTCTGGTCGGCACGCCTTATCGTTGGGGTGGCAATACACCGGATTCAGGTTTCGATTGCAGCGGCCTGATCGGTTACGTCTACCGCGATGCAGCGGGTATTTCCCTGCCACGTTCAACTCGCGAGATGATCGGCATGCAGGCGCCGAACGTTGGCCTGGAGGCTCTGCAAACCGGTGACCTGATCTTCTTCGCCACCAATGGCGGCTCGCAAGTCAGTCACGCCGGGATCTACGTCGGTGAAGGTCGCTTCGTGCATGCACCCGCCACGGGTGGTACGGTGAAGCTCGACAGTTTGTCCAAGGCCTATTGGCAGAGAGCCTACCTGAGCGCCAAGCGTGTTATCGAGCCTGAGCATCTGGCGCACAATTTCTAGTTCGCAGAGGTTGTCATGACCGCTCGCACACTCAATCTCGACGATTCCCTTTATAACTACCTGCTCGACGTTTCCCTGCGCGAAACGCCGCTGCAACGCCGCTTGCGTGACGAAACCCAGGCACTGCCCATGGCGCGCTGGCAGGTGGCGCCCGAGCAAGGTCAGTTCCTCGCCTTGCTGGTCAAGCTGACGGGCGCCAGGCGCTTGCTTGAAGTCGGCACCTTCACCGGTTACAGCGCCTTGTGCATGGCGGCCGCCTTGCCGGATGACGGTTCGTTGATCTGCTGTGACATTCCCGGAGACTACAACGCCACTGCGCGCCGTTACTGGCAAGAGGCTGGGCTCGCTGGGCGCATCGATTTGCGTTTGGCCCCCGCGTTGCAAACCCTGGCTCAACTTGAGCAGCAAGGACAGGGCGGTTGCTTCGATCTGATCTTCATCGATGCCGACAAGGCCAACTATCCGGCTTATCTGGAAAGCGCTTTGCGGCTGCTGCGAAGTGGTGGGCTGGCGGTATTCGACAACACACTGTGGAGTGGGCGAGTACTGGAAGAAAATCCCGCGAGCGAAGACACCCGAGCCATCCAGGCACTCAATCGCGCCTTGAAGGACGACTCGCGTGTCGATCTGTCGTTGTTGCCATTGGGCGATGGTTTGACGCTGTGCCGCAAGCTGTAGGAGCCGAGCTTGCTCGCGATGGCGGTGTGTCAGGTAAGCCGTAATCGCTGGCAAGCCAGGCTCCTGCAAGTCCGTGTTGTTATTTGGCGGCTGACACGCGCCAGATCTTGTTCCCCACGTCATCGGCCACCAGCAAGTCACCCTGTTTATCGATCACTACGCCCACCGGGCGACCCATGGCTTCTTCATTCTTGTTGAGAAACCCCGTCAGCACGTCGACCGGTTGCGCTGCCGGCTTGCCAGCGCTGAACGGCACGAAGATGACTTTGTAGCCACTATGTGGTTTGCGGTTCCAGGAACCATGCTGGCCGATAAATGCGCCTTCAGTGAACGGAGCTGGCAGCTTGCTGCCTTCGGCGAAGGTCAGGCCCAGCGAAGCGGTATGCGGTCCAACCGCGTAGTCCGGGGCGATGGCCCTGGCGACGAGGTCCGGGTTTTGCGGTGTGACGCGCGCGTCGATGTGCTGGCCGTAGTAACTGAATGGCCAGCCGTAGAAGCCGCCGTCCTTGACCGAGGTGATGTAGTCCGGCACCAGGTCGCTGCCGATTTCGTCCCGTTCGTTGACGGCGGTCCAGAGTTTTCCACTGCGCGGTTCCCAGTCCATGCCGTTGGGATTGCGCAGGCCGGAGGCGAAAATCCGATGGTTGCCGGTAGCGCGATCGACTTCCCAGATCGCTGCACGTCCTTCTTCCTGCTCCAGGCCATTTTCACCAGCGTTGCTGTTGGAGCCGACCGTGACGTAGAGCTTGCTGCCGTCCTTGCTGGCGATGACGTTTTTGGTCCAGTGATGATTCAGCGTGCCGCCGGGCAGGTCGATGACGTTCACCGGTTTGGCGGTGATGGACGTTTCACCGCTTTCATAGTGAAAGCGCAGCAGGCGGTCAGTGTCGGCGACGTACAGGTCGTTGCCGACCAGGGTCATGCCGAACGGCGAGTTGAGGTTCTCGATGAAGGTCGTGCGGGTTTCAGCGACGCCGTTGTGATCCTTGTCACGCAGCAGGGTGATCCGGTTCGCGCTTGGTACGCCAGCCCCGGCGCGGCCCATGACTTTGCCCATGACCCAGCCGCGAATGCCTTTGCTGTCGTCGGGCTTGGGTGGCGCATTGGTTTCAGCCACCAACACGTCGCCGTTGGGCAGTACATAGAGCCAGCGTGGATGATCAAGTCCTTCGGCAAATGCCGCCACCTGAGTGCCTGGCGCGGCAATCGGCTTTGCGCCCGTTGGCCAGCCGACCGCCGGTGCGATGTTCACTGTCGGGATCAGCGTCTTGTGCGGTTCCGGCAGCTTGGGCGATGGGCCCGTGCCGTCCGACACTGGCAAGGTGGCGGACTCCCCGCAGGCGGCGAGCCCTCCGGCGATGGCGATAACAAGGACGAATCGAGGCTTGAGCATGCTGATTTCCCTATGAATGCATCACCTCATCATAGAGGAACCTGATCGATGGAAGGTTCAACCTGTCAGCCGCGGGCCTCTTTGAGCAATACCGCGATGCCCGGATGGTAGTTGCCGGCTTCGTTGTGCAATTTGCGATAGGCGTAGGGAAAGTACCAGGCCACTGCGCAGGTGTGTTCCTTTTGCAGATCGTCGACCATGTCCTGGAGTTCTTCCGGCGTAGGGCTGTGCTGGGCTTTTTGTGGGGCGACGAACAGGCAGCCGAGCTTCAGGTCGCTGGCGTAGCTGATTTTTTTCGCATCGCTCACGACATCGAGCAAGGCCTGGGTCAGATTCAGGTTGTTGACTCGCGGCCAGCGTTGCGTGGCTTGAAGGTAGGCGCGTTCTTCTCCACTGGCGATAAACAGGTCGGCGCGGCCATTACGCTCGCCTTCCTCGATCTGCTTTTTTGTCGGAGTCTGTTCAAGGGTGACCATTTCTGCCATCCACGCCGCCGCTGAAAGCAGGCTCAGGTTGGCGCGTTCGTCAAACCAGTAAGGGCTTTCGTTATCGCCGCGTACCGCGTTGTAACGGTCGATGCACTCGAACCAGCGTTCCAGTACCGGGCGCAGGAATTCCAGCTTCGGGTTACTGATGATCATGCCTTGCATGTTGCCCCCTCTTTGTTCTTGTAATGTAAGGTTGTGGCTCTTTGATATCACCGCTTTCAGTGTGGCACAAGATTGGCGCCAGTTTATTGATCGGGATCGGTTTCTATCCATTGATGAGCCCCCGGCTTTAATTGACGCTCCACCCCCAACCCTCTAACCTTCGCGACTTGTTTCAGGTGCTCTGTGACCCTGTGGTCGACCGAGTGAAACAGGGAAGCCGGTGAGGGCGCGTTCTTTGACAGAGCGGGCGACGATCCCGGCGCTGCCCCCGCAACGGTAAATGAGTAAAAGCTGCGCTTTGAGCCACTGTGTCGAAGGTCGATATGGGAAGGCGCGCAGTCAGGCGTCAGCCGCTTATGAGCCCGGAGACCGGCCTGATCCATCCAGCGGCATCACGGTGGGCGATGCCAGGCTTCTTGCCGTCTATTTCTATGCCTGCCCGCCGTTATCCAGCCTCAACGGAGAGCTCCCCCCATGACTGATTCCCCCGATCGTGACGAACGCCATCTGGCACGCATGCTGCGCAAGAAAGCCGTGATCGATGAGCGCATTGCCAACTCGCCGAATGAATGCGGCTTGCTGCTGGTCCTGTCCGGCAACGGCAAGGGCAAAAGCAGTTCTGCGTTCGGCATGCTCGCCCGGGCGATGGGCCACGGCATGCAGTGCGGCGTGGTGCAGTTCATCAAGGGGCGCAGCAGTACCGGCGAGGAGCTGTTCTTCCGGCGGTTCCCGGAACAAGTGCGCTTCCACGTGATGGGCGAAGGTTTCACCTGGGAAACCCAGGATCGCCAGCGCGATATCGCCGCCGCCGAGGCCGCATGGGACGTCTCCCGCGAATTGCTGCGTGACCCGGCCATTGGTCTGGTGGTGCTCGATGAACTGAATATCGCCCTCAAGCACGGTTATCTGGACCTTGATCAGGTGCTCAGCGACTTGCAGGCGCGTCCGCCGATGCAACACGTGGTAGTCACGGGTCGTGGTGCCAAGCCGGAAATGATCGAACTGGCGGACACCGTTACCGAAATGGGCATGATCAAGCATGCTTTCCAGGCCGGGATCAAAGCGCAGAAAGGCGTTGAGCTGTGAGTGAGCCGCGTTTTTGCCCGGCGGTACTGATTGCCGCGCCGGCTTCCGGTCAGGGCAAGACCACTGTCACCGCGGCGCTGGCCCGTTTGCATCGCAATCAGGGGCGCAAGGTCCGGGTGTTCAAATGCGGTCCGGACTTTCTCGATCCGATGATTCTCGAGCGCGCCAGCGGTGCGCCGGTGTATCAACTGGACATGTGGATGGTCGGCGAGCAGGAAAGTCGTCGGCTGTTGTGGGAAGCCGCCGCTGAGGCTGATCTGATTTTGATCGAAGGCGTGATGGGGTTGTTCGATGGCACGCCGTCCAGCGCCGATCTGGCGCGGCATTTCGGTGTGCCGGTGCTGGGCGTGATCGATGGCACCGCCATGGCTCAGACCTTCGGCGCGCTGGCGTTGGGGCTCGCACGTTATCAGCCGGACTTGCCGTTTGCTGGTGTCTTGGCCAACCGCGTCGGCACCTTGCGTCACGCGCAATTGCTCGAAGGCAGCCTCACTGAAGGCTTGCGCTGGTACGGCGCCTTGTCCCGGGAAACCGGAATCGAATTGCCTAGCCGTCACTTGGGGCTGGTCCAGGCCAGTGAATTGAATGACCTCGATCTGCGCCTCGACGCTGCGGCCGAGGCGTTGGCCAGCAGCTGCGAAGTGGCATTGCCGCCTGCCGTCGAGTTCGCTGCGCCTGACGTGATTACCGCCGAGCCATTGTTGGCCGCTGTGCGAATCGCGGTGGCTCGCGATGAAGCGTTTGCCTTCACGTATGGCGCGAGCCTCGACTTGTTGCGGGCGATGGGCGCCGAGTTGCGATTCTTCTCGCCGATCCATGACCGTGAACTGCCTGAAGCGGACAGCTTGTATCTGCCCGGTGGTTATCCGGAATTGCACCACGTGGCGTTGGCTGAAAACCGCACAATGCTCGATGCGATTCGCGCACACCACGCCGCTGGCAAGCCGTTGCTGGCCGAATGCGGCGGCATGCTCTATTTGCTCGACTCACTGACCGATGTCGATGGCACGCGCGCTGAGTTGCTGGGGCTGCTGGCCGGTGATGCGGTGATGCAAAAGCGTCTGGCCGCGTTGGCCCTGCAAGCGGTCGAATTACCTGAAGGCGCGTTGCGCGGCCACACGTACCACCATTCATTGACCAGCACCGAGCTTGAGCCGATCGCTCGCGGCCTGAGCCCTAACGGCGGGCGCGGTGCCGAGGCGGTTTACCGTGACGGGCGGATGACGGCGTCTTATGTGCACTTTTATTTCCCGTCCAATCCATCGGCGATCGCCGCGCTGTTTGCGCCAGACCTGAATCTTGTAGAGGCGGGCTCGCCCGCGAAGCGGCCATGACCGACAACGCATTTTCCGAGGCCGAACGCGAAGCGGTGTATCGCGCGATTGCCGAGCGTCGCGACATGCGTCACTTCAGTGGCGGCAGCGTCGAGCCCGAACTGCTTCGGCGGTTGCTCGAAGCGGCGCATCGGGCGCCGAGTGTCGGTTTGATGCAGCCTTGGCGGTTCATCCGCATCAGCGACCGAGCGTTACGCGGCAGGATCCAGCAACTGGTGGAAGAGGAGCGAGTACGCACCGCCGAGGCGCTGGGCGAACGCTCCGATGACTTCATGAAGCTGAAAGTCGAAGGCATCAACGACTGCGCCGAAGTACTGGTCGCCGCGCTGATGGATGATCGCGAGCGGCATATCTTTGGCCGTCGGACTTTGCCGGAAATGGACATGGCGTCGTTGTCCTGCGCGATCCAGAATCTTTGGCTGGCGTCCCGTGCCGAAGGTCTGGGCATGGGCTGGGTCTCGTTGTTCGAACCGCAAGCCTTGGCCGATCTGCTCGGCCTGCCGCCGGGGGCCAAGCCGCTGGCGGTGTTGTGCCTGGGACCGGTCAAGGAATTTTACCCGGCGCCAATGTTGGTCCTTGAAGGCTGGGCGCAGGCGCGTCCGCTAAGTGAAATGTTGTACGAGAATTTTTGGGGAGTGAGTCAATGAGTGTGGCGTTGCTGAGTGTCGCCGGCGTAGCGCTGGATGCGCTGCTGGGCGAACCCAAGCGCTGGCATCCGCTGGTGGCGTTCGGCCGTTTTGCCGATCGTGTCGAGCAACGTTTCAACTCTGCCGGCCGTGGCTGGCGCAGTCATGGCGTCACAGCCTGGGTGATGGCGGTGCTGCCGCTGACCCTGTTGATCACGGCATTGTCCTGGTTGCCTTACATCGGCTGGGTCGTCGAGATTCTCGCGTTGTATTGCGCTCTCGGTCTGCGCAGCCTCGGTGAGCATGTCGAGCCGGTGGCTCAGGCCCTGCGCAGCGACGATCTGGATGAAGCACGCAAGCGTGTCGGTTATCTGGTCAGTCGTCAGACCAGTGAGCTGGACTCGACCGAAGTGGCCCGTGCCGCCACCGAATCGGTTCTGGAAAATGGCAGCGACGCGGTATTCGCCGCGCTGTTCTGGTTTGTCGTCGCGGGTGCGCCGGGCGTGGTGCTCTATCGACTGAGCAATACCCTGGACGCCATGTGGGGTTATCGCAACGAGCGCTTTGAACGCTTCGGCTGGGCGGCGGCGAAAATCGACGATGTGCTCAACTATATTCCGGCGCGTCTGGTGGCGTTGACCTACGCACTGCTGGGTAAAACCCGTTTGGCACTCAAATGCTGGCGCACGCAGGGGCCGACCTGGGACAGCCCGAACGCCGGGCCGGTGATGGCTGCTGGTGCGGGCGCTCTGGGCGTCGAGTTGGGCGGGGCGGCGATCTATCACGGTGAACTGCATCAGCGTCCACAGCTGGGCGAAGGTGTGCCGGCAGACGCCAACTCCATCGATCGCGGCTGGCAGCTGGTTCAGCGTGGGGTATGGCTTTGGTTGCTGATCCTCTGTGTGGGAGCCGAGATTTATGCTTGAGCACGGTGGCCGCTTGCGCAAGGCGGCGTTGCGGTACGGCATCGCCGAAGCCGATTGGCTCGACTTGTCCAGCGGTCTGGCACCTTGGCCGTGGGCAATCCCGGACATCCCGTTACGGGCCTGGGCACGCTTGCCGGAAACCGATGACGGCCTGGAGCAGGCTGCACGCGAGTACTATGGCGCCTCGCAGGTGCTGCCGGTCGCGGGCTCCCAGGCGGCTATCCAGTTGCTGCCACGCCTGCGTCGCGCCGGTAAAGTCGGCGTGCTCTCGCCCTGTTATGCCGAGCACGCTGAGGCCTGGCGTCGCAATGGCTACGTCGTGCGTGAAGTGCTGGAGCAGGAAGTCGACTTTTTCCTCGATAGCCTCGACGTGCTGGTAGTGGTTAACCCGAACAATCCCACCGGCCTGAGCCTGACCCCGGAACGTCTGCTCGACTGGCATGCACGGCTGGCGCAGCGCGGTGGCTGGCTGGTGGTCGACGAAGCCTTCATGGACAACACCCCGCAGTTGAGCCTGTCGTCTTATGCCGATCAGGTTGGCTTGATCGTCTTGCGTTCGTTCGGCAAGTTTTTCGGCTTGGCCGGGGTGCGATTGGGTTTTGTGCTGGCTGAGCGCAAGTTGCTCAAACTGCTCGCCGAGCAGGTCGGTCCTTGGGCGGTCAGCGGGCCGACCCGGGTATTGGGTCAGGTCTGTTTGCGTGACACCCAAGGTCATGCTCGCCAGCGTCTGCGCAGTGAAGAAGCGAGTCAGCGTCTGGCTGAAGTCCTCGAACGTCACGGCTTTAAGCCGCACGGTGGTTGCGCGTTGTTTCAGTGGTTGATCACCGATCACGCAGAGCATCTGCACGAATTCATGGCCCGACGCGGCATCTTGCTGCGCCTGTTCACCCACAACAGCAGCCTGCGGTTCGGCTTGCCGGCCGATGAAGCCGATTGGCAGCGCCTCGAGCACGCTTTTGAAGCCTACACCGAGGAAACCTCATGACCACGTTGATGGTGCAGGGCACCACCTCGGACGCCGGCAAAAGTACCCTGGTAACCGCGTTGTGCCGTTGGCTGACGCGCCAGGGGGTTCGCGTGGTGCCGTTCAAGCCGCAGAACATGGCGCTCAACAGTGCGGTAACCGCCGACGGCGGCGAAATCGGCCGCGCTCAAGCTGTGCAGGCCCAGGCGGCCAACCTTGAGCCACACACCGACATGAACCCGGTGCTGCTCAAGCCCAATAGCGATACCGGCGCGCAAGTGATCATTCACGGACGTGCCGTGACCACCATGAACGCAGTCGCCTATCACGACTACAAAGCCATCGCCATGCAAGCGGTACTCGCCTCTCACGAACGCTTGAGTGCAGCCTATCCGGTGGTGATGGTCGAAGGCGCGGGTTCCCCGGCCGAGATCAATTTGCGTGCCGGCGACATTGCCAACATGGGGTTCGCCGAAGCGGTGGATTGTCCGGTGGTGCTGATCGCCGACATCAATCGCGGCGGGGTATTCGCGCATTTGGTGGGCACGCTGGAGTTGCTGTCAGCCAGTGAGCAGGCGCGGGTCAAAGGCTTCATCATCAACCGTTTTCGCGGCGATATCGCCTTGCTGCAGCCAGGCCTCGACTGGCTGGAAGAACGCACCGGCAAACCGGTGATCGGCGTGCTGCCGTATGTCATGGATTTGCATCTGGAAGCCGAAGACGGCATCGATCAGCGCCAGGCCGATAAGGCCGAGCAGGTGCTCAACGTGGTGGTGCCGGTGTTACCGCGAATCAGCAACCACACCGACTTCGATCCACTGCGTCTGCATCCGCAGGTCGATCTGCAATTCATCGGGCCAGGTCAGCCGATTCCGCCTGCCGACCTGATCATCCTGCCGGGCTCGAAGAGCGTGCGCAGCGACCTGCACTACTTGCGCGCCAACGGTTGGGATGCGGCGATTACCCGCCATTTGCGGTACGGCGGCAAGTTGCTCGGCATATGTGGTGGCCTGCAAATGCTCGGCGAGCACGTGCACGACCCGCTGGGGTTGGAAGGCGCGGCGGGCTCCAGTACTGGTCTTGGTTTGCTGGCTTTCGAAACCGTACTCGAAGAAGAGAAGCAGCTGCGCAATGTGCGCGGACATCTGGCGTTGGAAAACGCTGAAGTCAGCGGTTATGAAATTCACGCCGGGGTTACCACCGGTAGTGCTTTGGAGCAGGCGGCGGTGTTGCTGGATGACGGTCGCAACGATGGAGCTCGAAGTGCTGACGGACAGGTGCTCGGCACGTATTTGCACGGCCTGTTCGAGTCCCCGGCGGCATGCAGCGCGCTGTTGCGCTGGGCCGGTTTGCAGGACGTACAGGAAGTCGATTACCACGCCTTGCGCGAGCGCGATATCGAGCGGTTGGCGGATTTGGTGGAAAAGCATCTTGATACGGGCTATTTACGCGAACTTTGTGGGCTCTAAGGGATTTCAATCATGTTGCAACTGATCCTCGGCGGCGCCCGCTCCGGTAAAAGCCGTCTGGCTGAAAAGCTCGCCAGCGAAAGCGCTCTGGCGGTGACGTACATTGCCACCAGCCAGCCGCTGGATGGCGAAATGAATGCCCGCGTGGCCCATCATCGCGAGCGCCGTCCGCCTGAATGGGCGCTGATTGAAGAGCCGCTGGAACTGGCCCGTGTGCTACGCGAAAACGCCAGTGCCGAGCGTTGTTTACTGGTGGATTGCCTGACCTTGTGGCTGACCAATCTGCTGATGCTTGAAGATCCCGAGCGTTTGGCGCATGAGCGTGAAGCCCTGCTGGAGTGTCTGGCATCGCTGCCGGGAGAAATTGTTTTTGTCAGCAACGAGACCGGTCTGGGTGTCGTACCGCTGGGCGAATTGACTCGCCGCTATGTCGATGAAGCCGGTTGGTTGCATCAAGCCCTGGCTGAGCGCTGTCAGCGTGTCGTGTTGACCGTCGCCGGCCTGCCCCTGACTTTGAAAGGTACTGCGTTATGACTCATTCCTGGTGGTTGAACCCGTGCAAGCCGATCAATGCGCAAACGCATGAGCAAGCGGCGGCCCGACAGCAGCAACTGACCAAACCGGCGGGCTCCCTCGGGCAGCTGGAGTCAGTGGCGGTGCAACTGGCCGGGTTGCAGGGCCGGGTCAAGCCAAGCCTGAATCAGCTGTGGATTGCGATTTTTGCCGGTGATCACGGCGTGGTCGCCGAAGGTGTTTCGGCGTTCCCGCAGGAAGTCACCGGGCAGATGCTGCACAACTTCGTCAGCGGTGGCGCGGCGATCAGCGTATTGGCGCGGCAGCTTGAGGCGCGGCTGGAAGTGGTCGACCTCGGCACTGTCACGCCTTCGTTGAGTTTGCTGGGCGTGCGTCATCTGCACATCGGTCCAGGCACTGCGAACTTCGTGCACGGTCCGGCGATGACGCAAATCCAGGGCGAGCAAGCCTTGCAGGCCGGCCGTGACAGCGTGCTGCGGGCGATTGCTGAAGGCTCCGAGCTGTTTATCGGTGGCGAGATGGGCATCGGCAATACCACCGCCGCCAGCGCTGTGGCCTGTGCATTGCTCGATTGTCCGGTGGCTCATCTGACTGGGCCAGGCACCGGTTTGAGCGCGGCGGGTGTCAGCCATAAAGCCCAGGTGATTGAACGCGCGCTGGCATTGCATGCTGCTCAGCGTGGCAACGTGTTGCAGACATTGTTCAACCTCGGCGGTTTTGAAATCGCTGCGTTGGTAGGCGCTTATCTGGCCTGCGCTCAAGAAGGCTTGGCGGTGCTGGTCGATGGCTTTATTTGCAGTGTTGCAGCATTGGTCGCGGTGCGCCTGAATCCGGCATGCCGCGAGTGGTTGCTGTTTGGTCATCGCGGGGCTGAACCGGGCCATCGGCATGTATTGGAAACACTGAACGCTGAACCTTTGCTGGATCTCGGCCTGCGTCTGGGTGAGGGCAGCGGTGCCGCAGTGGCAGTGCCATTGCTGCGTCTGGCCTGCGACCTGCACGGGCAAATGGCGACCTTCGCTGAAGCGGCCGTGGCCGATCGCCCGGCATGACGTTGCGTCTGGATCTGCTGCGTCACGGTGAAACCGAACTCGGTGGCGGTTTACGCGGCAGCCTGGATGACGCGCTGACCGCCAAAGGTTGGGAGCAGATGCGCGCGGCGGTGATTGATCAAGGCCCATGGGATCGCCTGGTCTGCTCGCCGCTGCAACGTTGCGCACGTTTTGCCGAAGAGTTGGCCGAGCGGTTGGGTTTGCCGGTGGTGCTGGACAAGGATCTGCAAGAGCTGCACTTCGGCGCCTGGGAAGGGCAGAGCGCGGCAGCGTTGATGGAAACCGACGCCGAAGCGTTAGGCAGGTTTTGGGCCGATCCCTACGGGTTCACGCCGCCGGAAGGTGAACCGGTGACTGCGTTTTCCGCGCGGGTGCTGGCGGCCGTCGAGCGCTTGCATCAGGCCTATGCCGGCGAGCGGGTGTTGCTGATCAGTCACGGTGGGGTCATGCGCCTGTTGCTGGCCCGCGCACGCGGATTACCGCGCGAGCAATTGCTCAACGTTGAAGTCGGTCATGGCGCGCTGTTTTCGTTGCGCGTCGAGGCTGATGCCGTGCTCAGGGAAGAGGGGTGAACATGTTGCCGTTCTGGATCGCCTTGCAGTTTCTCAGCAGCTTGCCGATTCGTCTGCCAGGCATGCCGACGCCTCAGGAGCTTGGGCGCTCGTTGCTGTTTTATCCATTGGTGGGGCTGCTGTTTGGCGGGCTGTTGTGGGCGCTGAATGGGCTGTTGCTCGGTACGCCGGCGTTGTTGCATGCGGCGTTGCTGTTGAGTGTCTGGGTGATGCTCAGCGGTGGTTTGCACCTCGACGGTCTGGCCGACAGCGCCGACGCCTGGCTTGGTGGTTTTGGTGATCGCGAGCGCACCTTGAGCATCATGAAGGACCCGCGCAGTGGGCCGATCGCGGTAGTGACGCTGGTGTTGGTGCTGTTGCTCAAGTTCACGGCGTTACTGGCGTTGATTGAACAGCACTCCATGGCCGGGTTGATCCTTGCACCATTGATCGGTCGCAGTGCCTTGCTGGGGGTGTTCCTGAACACGCCGTATGTACGCGCCGGTGGCCTGGGACAGGCGCTGGCCGATCATCTGCCGCGCAAGACCGGTCAGCAGGTGTTGTTGCTCAGCGCGCTGGCGTGCGTGCTGATCGGCGGCTGGAGCGGTGTTGTTGCACTGGTGCTGGCGGCTCTGATGTTCTTCTGGTTGCGCCAGGTGATGTTGCGGCGTCTGGGCGGGACCACCGGCGATACGGCCGGGGCGTTGCTGGAGCTGCTGGAAACAGCGGTGCTGGTGGGTTTGGCGCTGGTCTGAGAGTCACCGTCAACGTGCACGACCTAACGGCTGTTTGATAATCGAACTTGCTTTAACTTTATCGCGGGTATATACACGCACCATGCTAGCCTCTCAATGTTTATGCACCAACCTGCGTCGCGCCGCCCGTGGCGTCAGCAGGCATTACGACGGCGCCCTCGACGGCTTCGGAATCAACGTTGCGCAGTATTCCTTGCTGTGCAATTTGCAGCGCCTCGATCAACCGAGCATTTCCACCTTGGCGGAAGCCATGGGCCTGGATCGCAGCACGCTGGGGCGTAATCTGCGGGTGCTCGAGGGGGAGGGGTTGGTGATGCTGGTCGAGGGTGAAGATCAGCGCAATCGCATCGTGCAACTGACCGAAACCGGGCGTGAACGCCTGGCGGCGGCCTTGCCGGCCTGGGAAGCGGCGCAGAAGCGGCTGATTGATCGTCTGGGCGCAGAGAAACGCGCAACCCTGCTGGCCTTGCTGGATGAGCTCGCCTGAGGCAGCGGGCCTTTTCAAGCGTAAGCCCGAATTTGAGCGAACTTAAGCGGGTATATACCCGTTAACGGAGAATAAGAATGACATCGATGTGGCGTGCCAGCGGTTGGGTTCTACTTGGAAGCGCACTGATTCTTGCGCTGTCGCTTGGCGTGAGGCATGGCTTCGGGCTGTTTTTGCCGCCGATGAGTGCGCAGTTCGGCTGGGGGCGGGAAGTGTTCGCCTTCGCCATCGCCCTGCAGAACCTGATCTGGGGGCTGGCGCAGCCATTCACCGGGGCCTTGGCGGACCGTTTCGGCGCGGCGAAAGTGGTGCTGGTCGGTGGTGTTCTGTACGCGGTGGGTTTGGTGTTCATGGGCTTGTCCGATTCGGCCTTGTCGCTGTCGTTGAGCGCTGGCTTGTTGATCGGTCTTGGTCTGTCCGGCACCTCGTTCTCGGTGATTCTTGGCGTGGTGGGGCGTGCCTTGCCGCCGGAGAAACGCAGCATGGGCATGGGGATCGCCAGTGCTGCCGGTTCCTTCGGCCAGTTCGCCATGTTACCGGGCACGCTGGGGTTGATCGGCTGGCTCGGTTGGTCAACCGCGCTGCTGGTGCTGGGAATGCTGGTGGCACTGATTGTGCCACTAGTCAGCATGCTCAAGGACAAACCGCTGCCCGTGCTCGGTCATGAGCAAACCCTGTCCGAGGCCCTGCGCGAGGCGTGTTCGCACTCGGGCTTCTGGCTGTTGGCGTTCGGCTTTTTTGTCTGTGGTTTCCAGGTGGTGTTTATCGGCGTGCATTTGCCGGCCTATCTGGTCGACCAGCATCTGCCTGCCAGCGTCGGTACCACGGTGCTGGCGTTGATTGGCCTGTTCAATATCTTCGGTACTTACACCGCCGGCTGGCTCGGCGGGCGCATGTCCAAACCGCGTCTGTTGACGGGGCTCTACCTGTTGCGTGCGGTGGTGATCAGTTTGTTCATCTGGGCTCCTGTGACGCAGACCAGTGCTTATCTGTTCGGTATGGCCATGGGGTTTCTCTGGTTGTCGACAGTGCCTTTGACCAACGGCACGGTAGCGACGCTATTTGGTGTACGAAACCTCTCTATGCTCGGTGGTATCGTTTTCCTCTTTCACCAGTTGGGCTCGTTCCTTGGCGGCTGGCTGGGTGGGGTGGTTTATGACCGAACAGGCAACTATGACTTGATCTGGCAGGTGGCGATTCTCCTCAGTCTGTTGGCGGCAGTCTTGAACTGGCCTGTACGCGAGCGTCCCGTGGCACGCTTGCAAGCTCAGGTGAGTGCGGCATGAGCAGGATCGCCGCCTGGTTCGCCGCTGTCGGTGCTGGCGCGCTGTTGTTGGCGCTGGCCTGGTGGGGCTGGCATCAGGGAGGGTTGGCGCTGATGCAACTCGGTATGGGTGCTTGCTGAGTCAGCGCCCACTAAAAA
Organism: Pseudomonas sp. GW822-FHT04C11; assembly: GCF_058800905.1. NCBI lineage: Bacteria > Pseudomonadati > Pseudomonadota > Gammaproteobacteria > Pseudomonadales > Pseudomonadaceae > Pseudomonas > Pseudomonas sp. GW822-FHT04C11. The sequence continues at coordinate 21,953 of NZ_JBXAMS010000009.1, forward strand.
GCCCCGCCTCTGTGCAAGAGAGCGGGGCTTTTTCAAGTCAGCCGATGGGCTGTTCAGGCTCGCCGTGAATCAGAAGCGGTAGGTCGCGCCGACACCAAAACCATTGGAGCTGTTTTCATATTTGGCGCTGTAACTGTCTACTGCGTTGGAGTGATTCACTGTGACAGCTTCTTCCTTGAGGTAGGAGTAGGCGACGTCGATGGTCAGATCATCGGTGACGTTGTAGCCAGCGCCAAGGCTGAAGATAGTGCGGTCACCGGTAGGAATGCGTGGTGAACGGTCAGTATTGTTGGTCGGCGATTGGTCAAAGGTCAGGCCGGTACGCAATACCCACTGCTTGTTCAGCTTGTAGGAAGTACCGATGGCGTAGGCCCAGGTATTGTGCCAGTTCTGCTCTTCCGTAATGGTGCCGAACAAGGCTGGGGACAATACACCGCCCTGTGCCGCAGTGACGCCTTCGTTATTGACGGTGATGTTTTTCAGGCGGCTCCAGCGGGTCCAGGTGGAACCTGCATACAGGGTCCACGCATCTGTCAGTTGTTGCGTCACGGAGAAATCGACCGATTCAGGCGTTTCGATTTTCAGCGAAGCGTCGTATCGATTGCTTTGCAGGAAGGCGGAAGGAGCGTTGGCGCCTGCGGTGATATCGGTATGACCTTCGAGCTTGTAATTCACTTTCGAGTGATAAGTCAGGCCGAGGCGAGTCGTGTCGGTGGCTTGTACCAGAACCCCGAAGTTATAGCCCAGAGCGGTATCGTCGCCTTTGATCTTGACGTGGGTATCGCCAAAAAGAGGTACATCCGACTCGAGAGTGCCGCCAATACGGTTAATGGTCGGGCCGAAGCCGATCGATACTCTGTCGTTGAAGGCATAGCTGACGGTAGGTTGGAAGGTCACAACCTTGACTTCGCTCTTGCTGCCGAAGCCGCCGCCCTGGAAGCCACTTTCATAGTTGGTAATCAGACCAAAAGGTGCATAGACACCGAGGCCAAATGCCCAGTGATCATCGATCGGTTTGACGTAATAGCCCATCGGAACGGCTGTGAATGGCACCATGTCGCCCTTGTTGGTACCCGGATGGGCGCCGTGGGCGTCTTTGATATCGCTCGAAGCGTCGATAGCTGCCAGCCCGCCAGTGACTTCCTGGCGCTTGATCCGCGACATGCCGGCAGGGTTGCCAAATACAGTACTTGCGTCCTCAGCGGACGAAGAGCGTCCCGCAAAACCAGTCCCCATCCCACTGATGCTCTGTTCGTTGAGGGCAAAGCCACTTGCAAAGATCTGGGTGGATGCCAAGGCAACGGCAAGGCAAAGGGTGGTTTTGAGCATTACTTTTTTCATTATTAGAACTCCTGGTGATCACCGGAGCGAAAATTACCAACATTTTCGTTTCAGCGCTATAGGCTGTATGGCTTGAGATAGAGCGCTTTTGTAGGACAATCAGACCAAAATCGCGTCTATATACGCGATCTTGCAAATTGCCCGGTTAACAGGCGATCTGATTCAGCGGTGATACACAGGTTTGCCAGGCGCAGGTGAAGTCACGCAGACGACCTTGTGGCTGGAAGGTCTGGCGCCAGATTCGGGCCATGCCCAGCAGGTCATCGGCTTCGGGGAGCGGGGTATTCTGTTCTTCTATTAATAGCCAGGCGATGGCGGTGGCATAACGCAGGTTGACGGTCAGTTCGAGGTGCGGACCGCTGAGAAATGCATGTTGGCTGGCGAGGCCGCGAACCAGGCTGGCGCGTTCCGGGTCCAGCGCCAGATAGTGATCCCAAAGCGCCTGGTGACGAGGTTCGGCAATCCGGTACAGGCCATGCCCGCGGCGGTCATGCAGGGCGGAACCAAGAGCGGACTGACTGGCTGCAACACCCAGTAGCAGGGATTCGGCAATCGTGCTGTGGCGTCCGAGGTAAATCAGCGTCGGACGGATCACATAACGGCACAGTTCGCTGGCGGCGATACCCATAAAGCCCTCGAAACGTGAAGTGGGCGGCGATTCCTGACGGGTGGGGCTTGGCAGCGGTGGATCGACTCAGGATCGCCGGAAGCGGATCAAGCCGCTTGAGTTGAAGTGTAGTGTCATATTCGTGCCGTAAAGGCCTGTTTTTAAAATATTTCCGGTGCCGAGTTATAACCGTTATATCGCTTGGTACTTAAGCCGATACAGCGTGTGGAGAAATATCAGGCAATAAAAAGCCCTGCTTTTTAAGCAGGGCTTTTGATGTTTTCAGCTTTTCTGGTGTTTCAGGCAACCAGTGCCTGACGGGTACGCTCGATCACGGCCTGCAGCGGCTCGGCGCTGGAGTATTGATCGGGGTACAGGCGTTCGCTGTGACGAGCGATGCCGTGTTCATTGACCAGGGTGAAGCTGAAGCAGCCTTTGCGAGCAGCCATGATCAGGCAGTTCATTGGAGCAAAAGCGTTGGTTAGGGTGCGGATGGCATCCTGAGTGTGGATTTGAGTAGACATGGTTATTGGGTGTTCCTACAAATGACACGGATAAGAACCGTGCAACGTTAAAACGTTCCAGTAACGACGATCACCATTGATCGAACGAAGAACCCGACTGGAACAAAGCAGCCAGTTGAAGCGCTATGATTTTTGCGCGCTTGGGCCGGCAGGTAGGTACTTAGGAGGGCAGGCAACACATCAAGGGCAAAGGTTCTGGGCCCGGGGTGAAGATCCTGATCAATTTGCAGGTTGGTTCGGTCAGAGTAAGTGAGCTTCGCAACACCCTTTGCTTTCAATTCAAAGGCAGTGTTGTCGCAAGCATTACCTGGAAACCATCGAGGTGGTCGGTCCCGTGATGTCGGTAGAGGCTTCTCTTTAGGGAAGGTATACCGCAGGAGTTGTTCGACCAGAATTGACTTTCAGCTTGGTACTAACGCCGCGGATAGTAACGGATTGAATTCGAGAAAGGAAGTGTGTTAGGCAAAAAACTTTTACTGACGCTTAAATCGCTCTGCTCGCTGGCGGGGAATTGCCGTGCCTGGAGCATCTGCCGTCGGGGGTAAAACGTCGCGGCAACAGTAAAGCACACAATTGGGTCACCGGGCGTCCAGTGGCATGAGCCATCACCTCGCTTGAAACGCAGGTACAGTGAGGCTCGTTGTGACTGATTGACTGCAAAACGCACGAAAAAAGGGCGGTGATATAACCACCTCGAAGGGACTTGTGCACATTAGTTGCGTGGGCTGTCACCCCGTTGTCATTTCACCTTCAAGCGCAGTGGGTGCCTGTAATGGAAATTTAAGTCAATGAAAAACATCGCTTTTTTTTACTGGTGAAAAAATCGTCAGTTTGACTGCGAGCCCCATTCCACAGGGCTTCTGGCGAGTTCAGGGTGGGTTGTCCACTGAGTTATCCACAGCTTCTGTGGATTGTCCCAAGCGCTTGCTCTAGGACGGGCGTGCAGGCTTTTTTCGACTTTACCCGTACGAAAAAAAGAGTAGAGTGGCGCGCCTTCCGATTTGTCCCGCAGTGCTTTATGAAGTTTCGCTCAGTACCAACGTCCGTTACCTCCATCACCTCAGGTGTCACCCCACCCAAGCGCTTTTCGATTCGAGTCGCCGAATGGTTGCTCGACAGCCCACGCCTGGGCGATAACCCCAACATCAAACATTTCGCCGGGCGTTTGCTCAAGGCTCCAGCCCGTGAAGGGGTGGTGGTTGCGCAAAGTCGTCTGGGGCAATTGATGTGCCGCGAATGCGGCAATGCCCGGGATCGGCGCATTGGCCAGGACCTGCTGCGTCAGGCCGCACGTGCCGGCGACCGGCGTGCCCGGCAGGAACTCGGTCAGATCGAAGACTGAGCTGTCCAAGCCCCGACGGCTTGGTTAACCTTCGCGCTTTAATTCATCGGCAGGAGTCGTCATGGCTATGGACGTGACCAGTGTGTTGCTCGGTCTGGCGGGTGCTGCGCTACCGTTATTGATGCTGGCGTGGCAGCTTCAGCGGCGCCTGAGCACCGCGCAGTCCGAGCTGTCGCTGCTTGAAGAGCGCTTGGGGACTGCACAACTGGCGCAGGACGGGCTTAATGCGCAACTCGATGCCTGCCGTGATGAAATCAGCGACCTGAGTCAGGCCAATGCGGCCAAGCAAGCCGATCTGGCTGCCGTGCGCCGTGAAGTCGAGCTATTACAGATCGAGCGTGACAACGCCCGTGACGCGGCCCATGCCTGGAACCTCGAGCGCAGCAGTAAAGAGGCCGAGTTGCGGCGGCTGGACGCGCAGGCCGCCTCGTTAAATGCCGAGTTGCGTGAGCAGCAGGAAAGCCATCAACAACGCCTGAGCGACCTGCAAGGCTCGCGGGATGAGCTGCGGGCGCAGTTCGCCGAGCTCGCCGGGAAAATCTTCGATGAGCGTGAGCAGCGCTTTGCCGAAACCAGCCAGCAGCGTTTGGGCCAATTGCTCGACCCACTGAAAGAGCGCATTCAATCCTTCGAAAAACGCGTCGAGGAAAGTTATCAGGCTGAAGCTCGCGAGCGCTTCTCGCTGGCCAAGGAACTGGAGCGCCTGCAACAACTGAACCTGCGCTTGAGCGACGAGGCGACCAACCTCACGCGAGCACTCAAGGGGCAGAAAACCCAAGGCAACTGGGGCGAGTTGATTCTCGAGCGAGTGCTGGAACACGCGGGCCTGGAGAAGGGCCGCGAGTACCAGACTCAAGTCAGCCTAAAGGGACCGGATGGCGAGCGCTTCCAGCCCGACGTGCTGATTTATCTGCCGGGCGACAAGCAGGTGGTGGTCGACTCGAAGGTCAGCCTGACGGCCTATCAGCAATACGTGGCGGCTGACGACGACGCGATTGGCCAAGCGGCGCTGAAGCAGCATGTGCTGTCGTTGCGTAATCACGTCAAGGGCTTGTCCGATAAGGACTATAAGCGCCTGGACGGTCTGCACAGCCTGGATTTCGTATTACTTTTCGTGCCCATCGAGGCGGCTTTTTCCGCGGCATTGCAGGCTGAACCAAATCTGTTTCAGGAAGCGTTCGATCGCCATATCGTTATCGTCAGCCCGACCACCTTGCTGGCGACGTTGCGGGTCATCGACAGCCTGTGGAAGCAGGAGCGCCAGAGCCAGAACGCCCGGGAAATCGCCGAGCGCGCGGGCTGGCTGTACGACAAATTCGTGCTGTTTATTCAGGATCTGGACGAGGTTGGCAATCGCTTGCAGCAACTGGATAAAGCCTACAGCGCCGCACGCAACAAACTGACGGAAGGCCGCGGCAATCTGGTCAGCCGCAGCGAGCAGCTCAAATTGCTCGGCGCACGGGCCAGCAAGAGCTTGCCGGCCGATCTGCTGGAGCGGGCGATGACCGATGTCGATGGGTTGGCCGAGTTGCCGGAATAAAATAAAAGACTGTCTTCATCACAACGGCAAATGCCGACTCAACAACGCCCGCAACGCCGCCGGCTTCACCGGTTTCGGCAGGTATTCCAGGCCTGCTGCATGCACTTGGGCGACCATCTCCGGTCGCCCGTCAGCACTGATCACCACGCCAGGTACCGGCTCGCCGAGTTGGGAGCGTAGCCAGGCCATGAGTTCGGTACCGGTTTCGCCATGGTCGAGGTGGTAATCCACCAACGCCAGTTGCGGGCGCATGCCATCGCTGAGCAAGGCGACGCACTCATCGCGATTGCGCGCGGTATACACCTGGCAACCCCAGCGCGAGAGCAGGCTGTTCATGCCGATCAGAATGCTGTCTTCGTTATCGATACACAGCACCTGCGCGCCTGTTGGCAGCCGGCCATTGAGTTTGGCTGGTGTACCGGGCGCACTGGTTTGAGCATGGGCCAGAGGCACGCTGACGCTGAACACACTGCCTTTGCCTGGCCAGGAGCGGACTTGCAGTTGATGACCCAGCACCCGGCACAAGCCGTCGGCAATCGCCAGACCCAGGCCCAGACCTTTTTCGGCGCGGGTCTGGTGACTGTCGAGGCGCTTGAACTCCTCGAAGATAACCTGGCGTTTGTCTTCGGGAATCCCCGGGCCACGGTCCCAGACCTCCAGGCACAGCTGATCGCCCTTGTGTCGCACGCCCAGCAGCACGGGGCCTTTGGCGTAGCGGAAGGCGTTGGTCAGGAAGTTTTGCAGAATCCTCCGCAGCAATTTGATATCGCTGTCGACCCGTAGGCGACTGCCGCGCAGGCGAAATTTCAGCCCTTGCTCCTGCGCCAGCGCCTTGAATTCGGCGCCGAGGGTGTCGAACAAATCATTCAGCGCAAATGGCTTGCGATCCGGGTTGATCTTGCCGTTTTCCAGGCGCGAGATGTCGAGCAGGTCACTGATCAAGTCCTCGGCCGAGCGTAGCGAACTGTCCAGATGCTGCACCAGTTGCCGGGTCTCGCAGGAGAGATCGTCATTCTGGTGGGAGAGGGCGGCCGAGAACAGCCGTGCGGCGTTCAATGGCTGCATCAGGTCGTGGCTGACAGCTGCAAGGAAACGGGTTTTCGACTGGTTGGCCGACTCGGCGGTACCTTTGGCTTCGGTCAGCGCGATGTTCAACTGCGACAGTTCATGGGTGCGCTCGGCGACGCGTCGCTCCAGTCCTTCGTTGGCCTCGGTCAGCGCTTGCTCGGCTTCGCGAAACGCGGTGATGTCGGTGAAACTCATGACAAACCCGCCGCCCGGCATTGGATTGCCGATCAGCTCGATCACCCGACCGTTGGGGAACAAGCGCTCCGAGGTATGGGCGCGCCCCTGGCGCATCCAGTGCAGGCGCCGGGCAACGTGGACTTCCGCCTCGCCGGGGCCACACAGGCCGCGTTCGGCGTTATAGCGAATGATGTCGGCAATCGGCCGGCCGACGCTGATCAGGCCATCCGGGTAGTTGAACAGTTCAAGGTATCGACGATTCCAGGCCACCAGCTTCAGCGACTGGTCGACCACGCTGATGCCTTGGGTAATGTTCTCGATCGCGCCTTGCAGCAAGGCGCGGTTGAATTGCAGCACTTCCGAGGCTTCGTCGGCGATTCGTACCACGTCCTCGAGTTGCATTTCCCGACCTTCAATAGCGGCTTTTACGACGGCGCGGGTCGATGACGCCCCGAGTACACCGGCGAGTAAGCGTTCGGTGTGGGCAATCCATTCACCGTCGGCATTCTGATTCGGGTTGAAACCTTTGCCTTGGCGGTAGGCGAAGCGGATGAAGCTCTGGCGTGCCCGTTCTTCGCCGACAAAACGTGCCGCGAGTTGCAGCAGATCGTCGATTTGCACCGCCAGCATCGAGCGCGCGCTCGGCCGTGTGCTGATCTCCTGACCAATGAAGCGACCGGCCTGCCAGTGTTCCGAGACCCGTGTGCGCGACAACACCGACACCCAGGCGAACAAGGTGAAGTTGCCGGCCAGCGACAACACCACGCCTTGAGTCAGTGGGGAAATTGGCAGGTTCAGCGGATTGCCGTGCAACCAGCCCAGCCCTGGGAAACTGTGCAGCGACCAGCCCAGGCTGTTGGCGGCGATCGGCAGAATCAACGTGTAGAACCAGAGAAAAGTCCCGGCGGCGAGACCGGCGAATACCCCACGGCGGTTGGCCTGTTTCCAGTACAGCGCGCCGAGCATCGCTGGCGCTAGTTGGGTCACGGCGGCAAATGCGATCTGCCCGATGGTGGCCAGGCTGGCGGTCGAACCGAGCAGGCGATAGGAAACATAGGCCAGCAGCAGAATGGCGACGATGCTCACCCGACGCACCGAGAGCATCCAGTAGCGGAACACCTCGAACGGCCGTTCGGCATTTTTCCGGCGCAGCAGCCATGGCAGCAACATGTCGTTGGAGACCATGGTCGACAGCGCCACGCTGGCAACGATTACCATGCCGGTGGCGGCCGATGCACCTCCGATAAACGCCAGCAGCGCCAGTGCCGGATGGGCCTGGGCCAGTGGCAGGCTGATCACGAAGGAGTCGGGCAGTACCGAGCTTGGCAGCATCATTTGCCCGGCCAGCGCGATCGGTACCACGAACAGTGCGGCCAATCCCAGATAAGCCGGGAATACCCATTTCGCCAGGCGCAAATCCTGCGGTTCGATGTTCTCCACCACGGTCACATGGAACTGTCGGGGCAGGCAGATGATCGCCATCATCGCCACGCCGGTCTGCACCACCATCGATGGCCAATTCACGGTTTCTTTCCAGTATTCCTCCAGGCGTGGTGCGAGCATGGCCTGATCGAACAGGTCGTTGAAGCCATCGTACAAACCATATGTGACGAAGGCGCCGACGGCGAGGAAGGCGAGCAGCTTGACCAGTGCTTCGAAGGCGATCGCCAGCACCATGCCACGGTGGTGCTCCGTGGCATCGAGGTTGCGGGTGCCGAAGACGATGGTGAACAGCGCCAGAACCAGCGACACAATCAGCGCTGTGTCCAGGGCTCGGGTGCCCATGGCATCCGGGCCTGCACCGATCAACAGGTTGACCCCCAGGACGATGCCTTTGAGCTGCAAGGCGATGTAGGGCAATACGCCCACCAGACAGATCAGCGCCACCACCACCGCCAGCGATTGCGACTTGCCATAGCGGGCGGCGATGAAGTCGGCAATCGAGGTGATGTTTTCCTGTTTGCTGATCATCACCATTTTTTGCAGGACCCACGGCGCGAACACCAGCAGCAGGATCGGCCCCAGATAAATCGGCAAAAACGACCAGAGTTGTTCGGCGGCCTGACCGACGGCACCAAAGAACGTCCAGCTGGTGCAGTAGACCGCCAGCGACAGGCTGTACACCCAGGCACGCATACGCGGCGGCAGCGGTGTGCTGCGCCGGTCACCGTAAAAGGCGATGGCGAACATGACGGCCATATAGGCCAGGGCGACGGCGGCAATCAGCCCGCTGGACAGCGACATGGTAACTCCAGGCATAAAGACACCCGGGACGCAAACCCGGTCTGACAGTTTCGCACGACCACTTCGGTTCGTCAGTGTCGACCAAGGTCGTGGCGCGGCGGGGTGTCGCAGGGTGGATACGTAGCGTGTTTGCGCAGCAGCTACGGGGCCAGCGCGATATCGATCAACCGATGCAACTCTTCAACCTCAAGCGCCGCTGACGCGAACAGGATGCGGAACACTGTCGGTGCCACCACTATGTTGATCAGTCGGTCGACACCGGGCTTCGGCTCATTCGGATAGCGGTCCAGTATCGTCTGCAACTGGCTGCTGAGAATGCTCACGCAATACCCCGGCGTGGCGCTCGATTGCACGTCGCGCATCATGTTGCGGCCGGGCTCCGAACTCATTTCGTCCAGATACTGCTCGGCCCAGGCGCGCAGGTCGCTACGCAGGCTGCCGGTGTTGGCCGGTTCACTGTCGGGACGCATACGTACCAGCGCGACGTCGGCCAAGAGTGCCGACAAGTCGCCCCAACGTCGGTAGATCGTCGACGGCGTAACGCCTGCACGGGCGGCGATTTGCGGCACGGTCACGCTTGAACGCTCCTGCTCTTGGAGGAGTTCGCGGACTGCCGAATGAATCGACTCCTGCACCCGAGCACTGCGACCGCCCGGGCGTAAACCTTCTTTAATAGCCATGCGTCGAACCTTAACACAAAGAATTTGCTTTAAGCCGAAGTCGATAGCACACTCCGCAAAAGCAAAAAATTAGCTTTTGCGGAGTGTGCTCATGTCCAGTTCAGTCTCAAGCCGTTCCAGTCTGGTGTTCCTGGCGATCACCTTACTGAGTTTTCTCGCCGCTTCCAGTGCACCAACGCCGCTTTATCACCTGTACCAGGAGGTGCTGCAGTTTTCTCCGGCGACCCTGACGCTGATTTTCGGGGTGTATGCCTTGAGCTTGCTGGCGGCGCTGCTGACGGTCGGCTCGTTGTCGGATCATCTGGGACGCAAGCCGGTAATTTTCGCTGCGTTGTTGCTGGATATGCTGGCGATGTTGCTGTTTATCAATGCCGACAGTGTGGCTTGGCTGATCGCTGCGCGGGTGCTTCAGGGGTTTGCCACCGGCATGGCCACCAGCGTACTCGGTGCGGCGTTGCTCGATACTGACCGGCAGCAAGGCCCGCTGGTGAATAGCGTTGCGCCGCTTCTGGGCATGGCGTTTGGCGCATTGGGCAGTGGATTGCTGGCGGAGTACGCGCCGCAACCGTTGCAGTTGGCCTACTGGATTCTGTTCGGACTGTTCCTGCTGCAAGCCCTGTACGTCTGGCGTCTGCCAGAAAGTGTCAGTCGACTACCCGGCGCCTGGGCGTCGCTGCGACCCACCTTGCATGTGCCGCCACAGGCCCGACGGGCGCTGTGGCTGGCGCTGCCGGTGAATGTGGCGGTCTGGGCGGTGGGCGGCTTCTTCCTGTCACTGGCGCCATCGCTGGTTCGTACGGCGACCGGTTCGACCTCGAATCTGATCGGCGGCGGCCTGGTAGCTGTGTTGACGGTCAGTGGCGCGTTGATGATCTTCACGTTGCGCAATCGCCCGGCAGACAAAGTCCTGCGCTTGGGCGCGAGCTTGTTGGCGATCGGCATCGCGCTGATTCTGACCGCCGTACACAGCGCCAGCCTGCCGCTGTTTTTCTTCGCCACTCTGGTGGCCGGCAGTGGTTTTGGTGCCGGCTTTCTCGGTGCCTTGCGCAGCGTGGTACCGCTGGCCTTGCCCCATGAGCGCGCGGGGTTGATGTCGGCGTTCTACGTGCTGAGTTACCTGGCGTTCTGCCTGCCGTCGCTGTTGGCAGGCAACCTGACCCGGACCTTCGGCCTGGTCGCCACCACCGATGGCTATGGCGCGGTATTGATCGTGCTGTCGTTGGGGGCGTTGCTGGGGTTGATGCGTCAGCGGCCGGCCAAGTTCTGTGGGGTAGCGGATAATCCTTAACGCGACAGAGGTGTTCCCAGGCGGAGTGATACGAGCAGCAGTGTTTAATATCTATATCTGCAAAACAGATAACAGTTAGAGAAATTACCCGTTATATAGATATTCGATTCAGTTCTACCATGAGCTCTACCTCACCCGAGGACAGGAGTTCACGATGCAATGCCCCAACAGCAACAAAACCGCTAACCGGCCTTTGAGCCATTTGCAGCACCCTCGCGAAGCGATTCGGCAGTTCACCCCGAACTGGTTCGCCGCGACCATGGGCACTGGGGTCCTGGCCCTGGCGCTCGCCCAATTGCCGGTGTCTTTTCCTGGCCTGCATGCCTTCGCCGAAGGCCTGTGGATGTTCAATATTTTCCTGTTCCTGCTGTTCAGTGGGTTGTATGCCGCGCGCTGGGCGTTTTTCTTCGATGAAGCGCGACGGATTTTCGGCCACTCCACGGTTTCGATGTTTTTCGGCACCATTCCCATGGGCCTGGCGACCATCATCAATGGCTTCCTGCTGTTCGGTCTGCCGCGCTGGGGGGAGGGCGTTGTGCACCTGGCCGAGGTGTTGTGGTGGCTGGATGTCGCCATGTCGCTGGCCTGCGGCGTGTTGATCCCGTACATGATGTTCACCCGCCAGGAACACAGCATCGACCAGATGACCGCTGTCTGGCTGCTGCCGGTGGTGGCTGCGGAAGTCGCGGCGGCCAGCGGTGGTTTGCTTGCGCCGCATCTGGCAGACGCCCACTCGCAATTGGTGGTGCTGGTGACCAGTTACGTGCTGTGGGCGTTCTCGCTGCCGGTGGCGTTCAGCATCCTGACCATCCTGCTGCTGCGCATGGCCCTGCATAAATTGCCCCACGAAAACATGGCCGCGTCGAGCTGGCTGGCGCTGGGGCCGATCGGCACCGGGGCGTTGGGCATGTTGTTGCTGGGCAGCGATGCACCGGCGATTTTCGCCGCCAACGGCTTGCCGGGTATCGGTGAAATTGCCGCCGGGCTGGGGCTGGTCGCAGGCATCACGCTGTGGGGCTTCGGCTTGTGGTGGATGTTGATGGCGGTGCTGATCACCTTGCGTTACCTGCGTGGCGGGATTCCCTTCAACCTCGGCTGGTGGGGGTTTACCTTCCCGCTGGGCGTTTACTCGCTGGCCACGCTGAAGCTGGCAAGCACCTTGAACCTGACTTTTTTCAGCTTCTTTGGCAGTGTCTTGGTGGTCGCGTTGGCGATCATGTGGCTGATCGTTTCCAAGCGCACTGTTCAAGGCGCCTGGCGCGGAGAGTTGTTTGTTTCGCCGTGCATTGCCGGATTAGCGAAATAATTCGCAAAGTTTAGGTAAGGTTGTGGCCTGGATCGCTGTACGACATTCCAATAAGAGCATCCAAGCCACACAGGGACATGGAAGATGAGCCACCCTTCGCAGTTCACCTTGCTTCGCAAGCGGCGATTTCTGCCGTTTTTTGTTACGCAGTCCCTCGGGGCGTTCAACGACAACATCTTCAAGCAATCGTTGATCCTCGCCATTTTGTACAAGCTGACCATCGAGGGTGACCGTTCGATCTGGGTCAACCTGTGTGCGCTGCTGTTCATCCTGCCGTTTTTTCTGTTCTCGGCGCTGGCCGGACAGTTCGGCGAAAAGTTCGCCAAGGACGCGCTGATTCGTCTGATCAAGCTCGGTGAAATCGCGATCATGGCGGTCGGCGCAGTCGGCTTCCTGTTCGATCACCTGTCGCTGATGCTGGTGGCGCTGTTCGCCATGGGCACCCACTCGGCGTTGTTTGGCCCGGTGAAATATTCGATCCTGCCGCAGGCCCTGCATGAAGAAGAGCTGGTGGGCGGTAACGGGCTGGTGGAAATGGGTACCTTCCTGGCGATTCTGGCCGGGACCATCGGCGCCGGGATCATGATGTCGTCCAGTCATTACGCACCGATCGTCTCCACGGCGATCATCGGTGTCGCGGTGCTGGGCTATCTGGCCAGTCGCGGCATTCCGCGCGCTGCAGCGTCGACCCCTGAACTGCGGCTGAACTGGAATATCTTCAGCCAGTCCTGGGCGACTCTGCGTCTGGGGCTGGGGCAAACGCCTGCGGTGTCGCGCTCGATTGTCGGCAACTCGTGGTTCTGGTTTGTCGGGGCGATTTACCTGACGCAAATCCCGGCCTACGCCAAAGAGTGGATGCACGGTGACGAGACGGTGGTGACGCTGATTCTGACGGTGTTTTCGGTCGGTATCGCGCTGGGTTCGATGCTCTGCGAGAAACTCTCCGGACGCAAAGTCGAGATCGGTCTGGTGCCGTTTGGCTCCTTTGGGCTGACAGTGTTTGGCTTGCTGCTGTGGTGGAGCTCCGGGGGCATCCCGCAAAGCCTTCAAGGTCATGGCTGGATCGAAGTGCTTGGCTTCGGTCAGACGTGGTGGGTGCTGTTCGATATTCTCGGGCTGGGGATTTTCGGCGGTTTCTACATCGTGCCGCTGTACGCGTTGATTCAGTCGCGCACTGCCGAAAACGAGCGGGCGCGGGTGATCGCGGCCAACAACATCCTCAATGCACTGTTCATGGTGGTTTCGGCGATTGTCTCGATTGTGCTGCTGAGCATCGTCAAGCTGTCGATTCCCCAGCTGTTCCTGGTGGTGTCGCTGCTGAACATCGGTGTAAACGTCTACATCTTCAGCATCGTTCCCGAATTCAGCATGCGCTTCATGATCTGGCTGCTCAGCCATTCCATGTACCGCGTGCAGCATCGCAACCTTGAGCTGATTCCCGATGAGGGCGCGGCGTTGCTGGTCTGCAACCACGTGTCGTTCGTCGATGCTTTGCTGATTGGTGGCGCAGTGCGTCGGCCGATTCGTTTTGTGATGTATTACAAGATCTATAACTTGCCGGTGCTGAACTTCATCTTCCGTACGGCGGGGACCATTCCGATTGCCGGGCGCCAGGAGGACAGTCAGATTTACGAAAAGGCCTTCAAGCGAATCGCCCAGTACCTGAAGGATGGTGAGCTGGTGTGCATCTTCCCGGAAGGCAAGCTGACCGTCGATGGTGAGATCAATGAGTTCAAGGGCGGGCTGACGCGGATACTGGAAGAGACACCGGTGCCAGTGATTCCTTTGGCCTTGCAAGGGTTGTGGGGCAGCTTTTTCAGCCGCGATCCGAACAAGGGCTTGTTCCACCGTCTCTGGTCACGGGTGACCCTGGTGGCCGGGCCGGCGGTGGCGGTTGAAGTCGCGCAGCCTGCGCAGTTGCAAGCGCTGGTCGGCGAATTGCGTGGCACCGTTAGATAGTGGGTGTTTTGGCTGGCCTCATCGCGGGCAAGCCTTGCTCCTACAGAGGTACGAGATATCTGTAGGAGCGAGGCTTGCCCGCGATGGCGATCTAGGCCTGGGCGCTGACTTTGAGCCCGACCAACCCGACGATGATCAGCGCGACGCTGGCCAGGCGGAACAGCGCCATGGATTCACCAAACAGGATGATCCCGGCGATAACCGTGCCCACGGCGCCGACGCCAGTCCAGATGGCGTAGGCCGTGCCCAACGGCAGATCCTTCATGGCCAGGCCCAGCAGACCCAGGCTGATTACCATGGCGCCGACGGTCAGGACGGTGGGAAGAGGGCGGCTGAAGCCGTCGGTATATTTCAGGCCAACGGCCCAGCCGACTTCAAACAAACCTGCGAAAAACAGAATGATCCAAGGCATGCAGACCTCCATCGATTGACGGGGTCGTCCCCAGATTAGTAACTCGATCGAGCCGCGAGGTCGTCCTCGCGATGCGCACTATAGTGCCCACTAATAATCCGGGGATCAAGTTCCCGGGTCACTCGGTTGCTTGTCGGGCGGCCAGTTCGCGGTCCTGTTTCTCGCTCATCCGACGGAAATACGTCGAGAGCAACGCCCCGGAAATGTTGTGCCAAACGCTGAACAGCGCGCTCGGTACCGCCGCCAGTGGCGAGAAGTGGGCACTGGCCAGCGCCGCGCCCAGCCCGGAGTTCTGCATGCCGACCTCCAGGGCCAGAGATTTGCGTTGCGCCAGCGGCAGCTTGAACACGCGTCCGGTGAAGTAGCCCAGCAGGAAGCCAAAGCTGTTATGCAGCATCACCACGGCCATGATCAGCAGGCCGGACTCGGCAATCTTTGCCTGACTCGCTGCGACAACGGCGGCGACGATGATCACGATGCTCACCACTGAAACCAGCGGCAGCACCTCTACCGCGTGGCGCACCCGATCTCCCAGCAGGCGTTGGGCAACCACGCCGAGCACGATCGGCAGCAACACCACTTGCAGGATCGACCAGAACAGTTCCATGAACGATACCGGCAACCAGGCCGAGGCCAATAACCAGATCAGGGCAGGCGTCAGCACCGGAGCGAGCAGGGTGGTGACGGCGGCAATCGCTACCGACAGCGCCAGGTCACCGCGGGCCAGCCAGGTCATCACGTTCGACGAGGTGCCGCTTGGGCAGCAACCGACCAGAATCACCCCGACGGCGATTTCCGGTGGCAGGTGAAAAGCCTGGCAGAGCAACCATGCCACGCCGGGCATGATCACGAAATGTGCGACCACGCCCAGTGCCACGCGCCACGGATGACGGGCCACTTCAGCGAAATCTTCAAGTTTGAGGGTCAGGCCCATGCCGAACATCACCAGCCCCAGCAACGGCACGATCGCACCTTTCAGGCCGATGAACCACGCCGGTTGCAGGAAGGCCACTACGGCGAAGATCAAGACCCAGTAAGCGAAAGTGTTGCCGACAAAGCGGCTCAGTGCTGCCAGTGCACGCATGACCTGTTCCTTCCTATATCGTCTGTAAAAAGATCGCAGCCTGCGGCAGCGCCTACAGATGAACGCACATTACTGTAGGAACTGCCGCAGGCTGCGATCTTTTCTTTATAGGCGCCGCCAATTCGGCCGGCGCCCATTAGCGCGATTAGATCCCTTGCGGAGTCTCTTCGCCGCCCAGCGCCTCAACCAGCGCCGGGAGGAAGTCGCCGAAGGTCAGCATCATCAGCGTGAAGCTGGCGTCCAGCTGGCCCAGTGCTTCATCACCACCGTCCTGTTCTGCCTGATCCTGCAGCAGATCTTCAAACTTCAGGCGCTTGACCACCATCTTGTCGTCGAGGACGAACGACAGTTTGTCTTGCCAGGCCAGGGACAGCTGAGTGACCACTTTACCGGTGCTCAGGTGCAACTGGATTTCTTCGCTGGTCAGGTCCTGACGCTTGCAACGGACGATGCCGCCGTCTTCGTGGGTATCGCGCAGTTCGCACTCATCCAGTACGAAGAAGTCGTCAGCGGCTTTCTGGGTGGTGACCCACTCAGTCATGGTCGCGGTCGGGGACATTTTTACAGTCAACGGACGTACCGGCAGCGTGCCGATCACTTCACGCAGCGTGGAAAGCAGGTCTTCGGCGCGTTTCGGGCTGGCGGAGTTGACCAGGATCAGCCCCTGTTTCGGTGCGATGGCGGCAAAGGTCGACGAGCGACGGATAAAGGCGCGCGGCAGGAACGCCTGGATGATTTCATCCTTGATCTGATCACGCTCCTTCTTATAGACCTTGCGCATTTGCTCGGCTTCGATCTCTTCGACCTTTTCCTTGACTGCGTCGCGCACGACGCTGCCTGGCAGAATGCGTTCTTCCTTGCGTGCGGCGATCAGCAGGAAGTCTCCGCTGACATGTACCAGAGGGGCATCTTCGCCTTTGCCAAACGGCGCGACGAAACCGTAGGTGGTCAACTCCTGGCTTGCACATGGGCGCGCCAGCTTGGTGGCCAGTGCAGTTTCCAACGCCTCAGCATCAAAAGGCAGATCTTGGGTCAGGCGATAGATAAGCAGGTTCTTGAACCACATGGGGTGAGTCTCTCCTTTATACAAAGGGGGGCATTATTCTCCGCGCAGCGTCATAGGCCAACCCTCAGCTAAGCCTTTGGAAGGCCTGAAAAAATTATTTTAAAAAGTGCTTGCCAGAGGTGGGGCTGCTCCGTAGAATGCGCGCCACACCGAACGTGAAGGGTGATTAGCTCAGCTGGGAGAGCGTCTGCCTTACAAGCAGAATGTCGGCGGTTCGATCCCGTCATCACCCACCATTCGCATTCAGTGTTACGCGCAGCGGTAGTTCAGTCGGTTAGAATACCGGCCTGTCACGCCGGGGGTCGCGGGTTCGAGTCCCGTCCGCTGCGCCATATTCGGTAATCTGGAACGCTGAACGCCAGGTCACCACGGAAAGCCCGCTAACGCGGGCTTTTTGTTGTAAGAGTTCCATGCGATGTGTACTGTTTCATTGAAATTCAGCTTTTTTAATATTTTTCTTAATTAAATCAGCACGTTATGAATTTTTGTGGCACAATGCGCCCCGCAACGAAGGTAAAGGGTGATTAGCTCAGCTGGGAGAGCGTCTGCCTTACAAGCAGAATGTCGGCGGTTCGATCCCGTCATCACCCACCACTTACTTTCAACGCTACGCGCAGCGGTAGTTCAGTCGGTTAGAATACCGGCCTGTCACGCCGGGGGTCGCGGGTTCGAGTCCCGTCCGCTGCGCCATATTCGGTAACCTGGAACACTGAACGCCAGGTCACCACAGAAAGCCCGCTTAATGCGGGCTTTTTGCTGTCTGGGGTTTTATCAAGTCATGGTCCCCGATAAAAAAGCGACCCTTGGTCGCTTTTTTCGTTTGTGGGTTACTACTGCTCGGCATTGCGCGCGTGCCGGTAATCACTGACCGCTTCGTACACCGCTTTACGTAGCCGATTGATACCGCCGATAGGGCGATGAGCTTCCAGGCCAAACCAGGGGTTGAAGGACTGGTTATCGCATTGCAGGTTCAGTGCTGGCGTGTCGAAGTCCTGGGCGGGGATCCGGATCCGCGCCACGGTTTCGAACGGCGCATCGCTTTCACGCCATTCGATGCTGGTGTCCTCGATCGGCATATACCTGGTCGGGTCCTGGCGCTGGATCTGCAAGACAAAACACGCGGCTACCCGGTCCGTCGACAGCTGTTGATTCAGCGCACTGCGCAAAAAGTTTGGCAGCGCTTGATTTTGCGCAGGGAGGGTGTAGTCGGGGCAGCTGCCAGGGTCTGGCGCAACGCGGAACTTGGCATTGGCCGTACCGAATTTATACGGCGAGACGGAAAAATAAGTGCTCTGGGTCGGACTGGCCGGGGCTGACGCCAGGGTCGCCAAGGCAATGAACAGGTGACGAACCTGCCAGCTGCGCGGATCCCAACTCGGAAAGAACGCCATGACTTGCTTGCCATCAGCTTGGGCTGCGACGTTTTGACGGTACTCGGCGACATTGCTGACGAAGAAGTTCGGATGGTTGAACATCACGAAGTCCTGCTCACTACGGTTCTGCTGATCCTTGAGTAGCTGTGTTCCCGGTACATCAAGCAATTTGATCGCCATGCCTCGGGCATCGCGAACGCTATCGAATTGCGGATAGGCGTTACCGTTGGACAGTCGCAAGATGGCTTGCCAGGTCTTGCCGGCCTCGCTAAAGACACCTTGACGCAGTTCAGGCGTGAGGTCGGCCAGCACTTGAACCTCGGCCTTTACGCAGCCATGCGCCTTGGCGTGGGCATCGCGCAGGAAACGAGCGTTTTCGCGGTGCTGGTCGACGATGCGCACGGCAGTCTGGATGATGTCCCGCGTCATTGCCGCTTCACCCGCCGGAATCTGTTCTTTGGCAGAGACCGGACCGCTGTGATGCCAGGCGAACCAGGCTGTCGCCACCGCCCAGGCCAGCAAACCGAGCCCCAACAGGAGCAGCAGGGTCTTGCCGAGCAATACGCCGATGCGCAGCCAAAGTGTGATCAACATGCATGAATCCTTTTTGCTGCGGTGATGGTCATGGTAGTTGCGACTCCAAAGGCCCGCCGAGCACCTTCAGGTATTCCACCAGCGCCCAGCGCTCTTGGGGTTGCAGCAGTCGGCCGATGACCCCGTTGCCTCGTTCGCCTGGACGAAATTCGTGACCGCTGTTGTGGTTGCCGGTGATTCGCGTGTCGAACTCAAAACCGTTGCTGAAGGCTTCAGTGCGATAACCCAGGTGCTGTGGGTCGTATTCGAACGTGCCTCTATAGAAGGTGGCTGCACGCTCATCCTGCGGCGAGAGCAGTTGGTAGATGTTCGGTACTGAACCGTTATGCAGGAACGGTGGCGTCGCCCAGACGCCCGCCAGCGGTCGTGCCTTGTAGGCACGTAGTTCACGAACGCCAATCGGCAGGCCGTATCCATCCATGTCGGGGCGCTCTTGAGGTGTGACGTTGGCGTCACGGTAAGCGCGGTTCTCGACGAAGGCAGTCACGTAGGCCAGACCTTTGGCAACCGAGAGTTTGCTCAGGTCCAGTGGCCCGGTAGGTGTCGGGTGCAGTTTGACGTCCAGTTTCGCCAGTTCGGCCACGTCCCATTTGAGCGGGCTCAGGTCAAAACGGTGGTCGGCGATGTTGTTGGCGGCCCCCGGGTCGGTACCAATGACGTCCACCGGCAACATTTTCAATTTCTGCTCAGGCCGACCATTGGTCACTGTCACGTTCGGTACATGGCAAGCGGCGCAGTTTTCGGCGAACAGCGTGCGGCCCTTGGCGGCCAGTGGTTTGTCGATGCTGCCGAGCAATGCTTCGGGCCAGGCCGGAGGTTTGAGTCGCTTCAGGGTTTCTTCGATCAGTTGCAGGTCGCGTACTCGCACGCTGGAAGGGTAGCGATCATCGCCCTTGAGCGGCTGGCCGGCGGCATCGAAGAAGTTCAGCGTCGCGCCGACGCCCAGGGCTTCGCCGATGTTGCGCGCCATGGGTTGCTGGGCTGAGCCGTTCCATTGCACCCAGTCGAAGCTCCAGATATCCCACAACTGCGGATAGTCCACCGGGGCATTGGCCACTCGGTAGTTATTCGGCGAAATAGCGTCGCCGAAACTGGCGTTGGCAATACGGCCGAAAGCGTCGGTACGGCCGGGGCCTTCTTCGGTGGGATAAAGGCCGCGGTGGGTGTCATTCCAGGCAGCGTGCAAGAAGGTATCCAGCGACGTTTTGAAGTCCTGGCGCAGTTGTGAGTGTTGGGCGTCATAGTCCTGACCCAGCACGTTGCGTGCAAAGCGTTCGAATTTCCAGGGGTTGTAGTAGGTCGAGGCGAGGCTTGCGACCAATGCCTGACCGAAACTGCCGCCGCGCAGAGTGGGGACACTGGAAGGCAATACGTGCTGTGCCGAGCCGCCGTCGATGCGCACCGCCTGGCCTTTAAAGCGCAGCTCGCCGGTGTGGCAGGCAGCGCAGGTAACATCCAGAAACTCTTCTTTACTGTCTGAATTCTGATGGCGGGCGAAACCGACGGGCAGGTTGCCGGGGTTGTTGGGTGTGGCTTTTTGGGCCGGATCTACCAAAAAACCAAAACGCGCCAGGTATTCGGGCGTGGCAAAGCGTTGCTCCGAGAATGGCAGTTCAAGTGCTGTGAACCAGTTGTAGCGCAGGCCTTTGACCTGTGTGCCCTGTGGTGTGAAGTAGTAGGTCTGGCGGTCGGCGGCGTCCCATTGCTCGAGGTAGTTCACCTGCTCGACTGGCGTATAGGCCGGTAGCTTCGGGTTGGCGACGTAATACAGGACCACCGCCAGAGCGACTGCCAGCAGGGTGATTATCAGCAACAGCACACGGATCAAGAGGCGCACGTTAAACATCCTTGTTGATTTATAGCCTTGTTATGCCTTAGCTCCAGGTGCGAGGCAAGTGGCCATTACGCCGGACGCTGTAGGAACCGGCGTTTATTGCGCTGAGAAGAAGCTGACAGAAGCTTCATGACCAGCGCTTGCAAAATGCGTTAAAAGACCTGAACTTATCGGAGCTTTCCTGCTCTCATGCCGGTAGCCATTGGTCGTGGCGGCCTGATAAGCTCGCGGCTTTATTCGATTGCCCTTTAGGCGCATGAACAAGGAAATAGCATGAAACAGCATCGGTTGGCGGCGGCGGTGGCCCTGGTTAGCCTGGTACTTGCGGGTTGTGACTCGCAGACCAGCGTCGAGCTGAAAACCCCGGCGCAAAAAGCTTCCTACGGTATTGGCCTGAACATGGGCAAGAGCCTGGCTCAGGAAGGCATGGATGACCTGGACTCCAAAGCGGTAGCCCAAGGCATCGAAGATGCCGTTGGCAAGAAAGAACAGAAACTGAAGGATGACGAACTGGTCGAAGCTTTCGCTGCGCTGCAAAAGCGCGCTGAAGAGCGTCTGGCCAAGATGAGCGAAGAGTCGGCAGCTGCCGGCAAGAAATTCCTCGAAGACAACGCGAAGAAGCCGGGTGTCGTTACCACGGCTTCGGGTCTGCAGTACGAAGTGGTCAAGAAAGCCGATGGCCCACAGCCTAAGCCGACTGACGTGGTGACTGTCCACTACACTGGCAAGCTGACCAACGGCACCGTATTCGACAGCTCCGTCGAGCGCGGCAGCCCGATTGATCTGCCGGTTAGCGGCGTGATCCCGGGTTGGGTTGAAGGTCTGCAACTGATGCACGTCGGCGAGAAGTACAAACTGTACATCCCTAGCGATCTGGCCTACGGTGCACAAAGCCCTAGCCCGGCAATCCCGGCCAACTCGGTGCTGGTATTCGACCTGGAACTGCTGGCGATCAAAGATCCGGCAAAACAAGACGCTGCCAAGTAATCAGCGTCTGTTATAAAAACAACGCCCCGTTCATGCGGGGCGTTGTTGCATCTGGCGTTCGGTGGTCGACAATTCAAGCGAACGGACGCGGTGGAGTGGAGTCACAGCATTGAGGGTGCCGCAGCTAAACGCTGTAGGTTGCCAAGTCAATGAAATATTGGGTTTTTTTATGTGAGTAAAAAACGCCCGATCTGAGCTTAGCCCTTGTAGGACGTGGCCTTCAGGCGTGAAAAGCGGCTCTGTTCACAAGGTTATCCACAATTTGTGTGGATAACATTTCAGCGGGAGAGATGATGAAAGCACCTTGGAACTTCGCTCGATTTTTACCCTTGGCGGGAAGGTTGCTCAGTCGTGGGCGATTACCGGCCCTGTTGTTTGCCGTAGCCAGAAAAGGGGCGAGCCAGGGTAACCGTTTGGGCAAGCTTAAAGATGACCTGAGATTGCTGCAGGCATTGTGCCTGGCGTACTGGCGCGGTGAGTATCGGGACATCAGTCGCAAATCGATGCTGATAGTGGTGGCGGGGCTGATGTACTTCCTCAGCCCGCTCGACGCGATCCCGGATTTTATCCCGGTATTTGGCATGCTCGATGACATCGCCGTGCTGGCCTGGGTCTTGAAAACCCTCGATGACGAACTGAACGCTTTCCGTGCCTGGCGCGACCGTCAGAGTCCAGAAAAGCTTGCGGTCGTGGAGCGCTTGCCTGATACGCCGGAGCAATTACAACTGCAAGGCCCGAAAAAAACCTGAGTTGAATCAGGTTCATCCACAGATTGATCGCCCCTCGCGACCTTATCGGCTGTTAGGATTACACTTCTAAGGAAAAGTGCTGACTCGCTAAGTGTTGTTGTCCTACGGGGTAGTCATGGATATTCAGATAATTGCACGTGATGGCGAACCCGAATATGCGGTTCTGCCGTGGGCTCAGTATCAAGCGTTATTGAAAGCAGCAGGCGTCACTGAACAACCACCGCGTGAAGCGACAGTCCGTCACGCGGCCACAGCAGACCAGGTTCTTCCAGGTCTGGATCAACTACGCAGTTTGCGCGAAGGGAAGGGCATCGCCATTGAGGCGCTAGCCCGCACGGTAGGCATCAGCCCGTCTTACCTGGCCTTGATCGAAAGTGGCGAGCGTCAACCTGACGCAGCGATTCGCCGCAGCCTGGCCTGGGAACTGACGGTGCCGGGATGGAGGGATGAATCGTGAGCGTACGCATCAGTCGTCAGCATTGGGACGGTTTAATCGGCGAGCTGGATCAGGCCCGTCGCCAGCGTCATCTTTTGACTTATCGCGCTTTGCTTGAGCGTTTGCAGTTGCCAAGCCCGGCCATGCAAACCCTGACTGCCGCGCTTGAGCACCTGGCAGCTCTGGATGCACGGGCCGAGCAGCCGCTGCGCAGCTCGCTGGTCATCAGCCAAGGCGCTAGCCGTCTGCCGCGCACCGGGTTCTTCGAATGCGTCGAGCGACTGGGGCGTTTCTCCGGGCCTTCCGATGGCGTGGCTGCCGCGTCCTGGCATGCGTCGGAAGTGGTACGGGTGTTTGAGTACGAATACCCCGAATCTGCGGAGGCCTGAATGCTCTGGCGACTCAAGGCCCGTGCCAGTTACTGGCTGGCACGCAGGCTGTTTCATTGGTCATGGTTTGTCCGCCAGCCTCGCGGCTGGAGCTGGCTTGAAGGCCAGTTCGCGCGCATGGCGAACCTTGGTGATGTTGGTGCGCAAAGCTTCTATGGCCACATCCTGACGTTCCGTGGCCAAGGTCTCGGCGCCCGTGAAGAAGGCGTACGTTTGTTGCGCCTTGCCGCATTGGCGGGGGACGCTAAAGCAGCCTATCAGGTTGGCGTGATCAGCCTTGCCGGAACACCGAGCAAGGCCCCTGACGCTGCGGAGGCGGCGCGTTGGTGGCAGATGGCGGCCAAAGCCGGACATCCGCTGGCCGAGATCAAGCTCAAGGAACTGGCGTCACGTGATGCTTGACGGCCACTCTCGCACCGGCTGATCCGGTTTGCCTGCGATCGCGGGTGAGCCACTTTCCTACAGGTGTTTGTAAAGTATTCGCCGATCAAGCAGTGCCCGTTCTGCTTGATTGAGCCATCCCCTTCGCTTTAACGAAATACCCTACATCATCCTCCGTTTGTCCTGACTTCATTCCCCGCGCAATCCCCGCACAGTCTCGCGTCCCACAGTGACCGCGCGAAGATTGAGAATGCTCGATCCAAAAAAACTGCAGGCCTTGAACACTGCCATTGGCCATCTGGTCATTGCTGCGCTGAACCCGAAAAGCCCGGACATTCAAGCCGTCTTCAACGACTTTCGGCACTGCCTCAGTGACTACGATTCCTGGGCCGAAAGTTTCTGGACGGGCGCAGCGCTGGATGTCGAGCAGGTGTTCAAGGTTGGCAACGACGTCAGCCTCAGTGCACCGAAAAACTCGACCACTCCGATCAGCGCCACCGTTGCGTCCTGTCCGGCCGGCGGATCGTTGACCCTGGTGCACATGTTCGAGGCGGCGCGTTTTGTGCCGATCGGCAATACCCCGGTGATGCTCGAAGCATTGATCGATGGGCCGGGAGGGGATGAGGTGGTCGGCGAGCCGGTCCACGCAGTTATCGGCCCTGGCGGCATCCTCGAAGTCCCCGAATGCTGGCGTGGCCAGCGGCACCGAATCACCTTTTACCCCAACGTCACTCAAGACCACGTCAAGGCACTCTACGCCTCTTATCAAACCACCATTACCGAGCTTGAGGACTGGCTGCAAAGCGAGTGGACGAACGAGTTTCAACCGTTGTGGGCGAGCTTTTCGCAAAGCGGTTTTATCGAGCGCTACAACGCGTTGCAGCAGGCTGATCAACGGGGTGTTGAAAGCGCCTTGCTCGACCTCTGGGACGATGTTCAGCAGCTCTATCAACTGCTGGCCGACCTGCAAGCCAACAGTGAAAAGCTCCTTGAGTACCTGACCCAGGCCGAGCTCGAAACTCTGCTCAACGCTTCCACAGAAGCGATTGCCAATGGTTTGCTGGTGCTCAGCGATGAACCGTTGCTGTTCATCTATCTGACGGCCGTCACCAGTTGGTTGCGGATGCTACCGCCGCAGTACGAAGCCGAAGTAATGGCCGAAATACGTACAGGCGTGTTGGTTGGATTGCTCCTGGCTTGCGTGACCGGACCGATGGGCGTTGGGGCCGGTGTGGGCGCCAAAGTGCTGGGGAAGATCAAGTCGCCGCGTGCTCGACAGTGGCTGGCAGCCTTGAGCATCCGACTGGCGCAAGTGTCGAGCAATCAGCGTTTCAGCAGTCATGCCGATGCGCTCAAGCCGCTGATGATGAGTGCCCGAAATGCGTCGCTGGCGCCAACACCCCGGGGGCCGCTGAAGATTACCCCCGGTGAAGCGTCGATCCTTTACGTGAAAAACCCTGCGGCCATCGCCCGCGACAAGTCTGGGCCCAAGACCAGCCTGAGCAAGCAGGAGCATCACGACAACGCCCCGGATCAGGCGAAAAACCCCAACGGCGACAGCGCCGATTCGGCAGATAAAACCGCCACCCACAACTGCCCGGTGTCGATGGTCACTGGCGAAGAACTGCTGACCCTCACCGATGGCGAGCTCGATGGTGTGCTGCCGTTCGCCTTCACCCGGTTGTACCGCACCAGCGCAGTCGAAATCGATAGCGGATTGGGCTTTGGCTGGAGCCACTCGTTGGCGCATCGCCTGGAAATCGACGGCGACAACGTCATCTGGATCGACCACGAAAACCGCCGCACACGATTTCCGAGACCGAGCGTCGAGCGTCCGGCGATCCACAACAGTTTGTCCCGTGCAGCGATTTATCTGGGTGACGACGTCGATGAACTGATCCTCGCTCAGGCCGGTGAGGCGACACGGTTCTACCATTTTCGTGACGGTAACCTCACGGCCATCAGCGACCCTTACAACAACCGCCTGCGTATCACCCGCGATCGCCAGGCGCGGATCAAACGTCTGGACAACGGCGCCGGTCGCGCCTTGCTGTTGTGTTACGACCGGCGACATCTGATCGCCGTCGACTATCAAGTCTATCGCGCGGCTGCGAGTGCCGATGAAGCCTGGCAGACCGAGCAAACGCTGGTCGCCTATCGCTATGACGACTGCCATCGGCTGATCGAAGCCATCAACGCCGCAGGCGAAAGCGAGCGTTACGACTACGACAATCAGGCGGTGATTCTCCAGCGGCAACTGGCTGGCGGCGCGAGTTTTTTCTGGGAATGGGAGCGCGAAGGCAAAGCCGCCCGATGCGTGCGGCACTGGGCGAGTTTTGCGCAGATGGACGCCCGTTATGCCTGGGACGATAACGGCAGCGTCACGCTGCACAACGCCGATGGCAGCCAAGAGGTTTACGTCCACGACCAGCAGGCGCGGCTGGTGCGCAAGGTCGAGGCGGGCGGGGCCGAACACCTCAATGCTTACGACGATAACGGTCAGTTGGTGGCCGAGAAAGATCCTCTCGGCGGTGTCACCCAATACACTTATGACGACGCCGGGCGGTTGCTGGCGGTCATTCCGCCAGAAGACGAACCGACTTACTACGAGTATCACAACGGTTTCGTTCGGGTGATGCGTCGGGGCAAGGCGCGTTGGAAGTACCAGCGAAACATCCAGGGTGATATCGCTGAGCAAATCGACCCTGATGGGCATGTCACCCATTACCAGTACGATGATCGAGGGCGACTGCTGTCGATCCGCTATCCGGATAACAGTTGTCACCTCCTTGTCTGGAACAGCCTCGGGCAACTGACCGAAGAGCTACTGCCGGACGGTGGCCGGCGGTATTTCGCTTACGACGCATTGGGCCGGCAAAGCCGTCGTCAGGATGCACAGGGTGCGGTCACCCAGTATCAATGGGACGTTCTCGGCCGGCTGATCCAGACCACTTTGCCTGGAGGTGTCACCCGCGCCTTCAGCTACAACGCCTACGGAAAACTCATCGCCGAACGCGATGAGTCGGGCCAGGTCACGCGCTACGAATACGCTGATGACCTGCATCTGGTCAGCCGTCGCATCAATGCCGACGGCAGCCAGTTGCACTATCGCTACGACAACGCGCGGTTGTTGCTCAGCGAAATTGAAAACGAGGTAGGCGAAAAGTATCAGTTGGCGTACGGCGCCAACGGACTGATCGAGCAAGAAACCGGTTTTGATGGTCGGCGCACCGCGTACCGCTATGACCTCAACGGCCATCTGCTGGAGAAAACCGAGTTCGGCGATGACGGCTCAACGCTGATCACCGCTTACCAGCGCGATGCGGCGGGGCGCTTGCTGGTCAAGACCTTGCCCGATGGCCAGAAGGTCGACTATCGCTACGACAGCCTTGGTCGTCTGGTCAGCATCGATGACGGTCGCGACCACCCGTTGGAGTTCGAGTACGACCAGCAAGACCGACTGATCACTGAGCATCAGGGTTGGGGCACCTTGCGTTATCGCTACAACGCTTGCGGTCAACTCGATCACCTGCGCCTGCCGGACAACAGCACACTCGACTACCACCACGCCAAGGGCGGCGCGCTCAGCGCTATCGACCTCAACGGCACGCGGCTGACCACGCACGTCTTTGACGCGGGACGCGAACAGCAACGCCAGCAGGGTCAACTGCTCAGTCGGTATCTCTACGATGAGCAGGGTCGATTGCACGCCCACGCGGTTTCTCATGCTGAGCAGCCACGCCATCGTCGCGATTACGCCTACAGCGCCAACGGCAACCTCGACTTCATTGCCGACAGTCGTCACGGCCAGCGCAACTATCACTACGATCCGCTGAACCGCCTGGTTCGCGTCCGCCACTCTCGCGATCCACAGCAGGAAAGCTTTGCCCATGACCCTGCCGGCAACCTGCAGATGCACGATCGCCCGGGCCTGGCGACGATCAAAGGCAACCGCCTGCTGCTGCAAGGCGACCGCCATTACGACTACGACACCTTCGGCAATCTGATCTTTGAGCGCCGCGGCACCGCGCAGAAACTCGTCACCGAATACCGCTACGACTGCCAGCACCGGTTGATCGGCATCACGCTGCCGGATGGCAAAACCGCCAGCTACCGCTATGACGTCTTCGGTCGGCGCATCGCCAAAACCGTTGGCGGCCGCACCACCGAGTTCTTCTGGCAGGGCGACAACCTCGTCGCCGAACGCGGCAAAGAACACTACCGCAGCTACCTCTACGAACCCGGCAGCTTCCGCCCCCTGGCCATGCTCGACGGCTTCGGTCCGCGCAAGGCCTGCCCGTTCTACTACCAACTCGACCACCTCGGTACCCCGCAGGAACTGACGGATTACGGTGGCGAGATCGTCTGGTCGGCGACCTACAAGGCCTACGGAAAACTCGCCAGCCTGAAGCACTTCGGTGAAGAACAGCTCGAGCAGCCGTTGCGCTTTCAGGGGCAGTATTTCGATGCTGAATCAGGCCTGCACTACAACCGGCATCGCTACTACAATCCGGACATTGGCCGCTACCTGACGCCGGATCCGAGCAAGCTGGCGGGTGGGTTAAACGGGTATCAGTACACCCCGAATCCGACGGGGTGGGTGGATCCGTTGGGGTTGTCATGCCGATGCCCTGGAGAGATAGAGGCGGATGGACCATTTAGCGAGATTGTTCCGGGTGGAGGTTTAGCGGCACATGAGGCTCAAGGAGGGCATCTTATTGCGAAGCATGTCGGTCGGACAGAGGTGCAGTTGCGAGACAGGCTCAATGCCGAGCCACATATACCAATAGCATCGACGTTTCCAAATAGGGCTGCTGCTGAGTCAACAGTTTTAAGTGTTATAGCTAAAAATGAGGAGATAATTGATGATTTTCTGAGCGGTAGAGCGCGCAAACTTGTTATTGCGCAGCAAATGCCAGTACCAATAGGCGTTGGAGTCGTTCGTCATAGTGGAAAACTCGAGCCTTTATCTATCGTCAAATTGATACTTCAGAGAGCGCCAAATTCGCCGACTGGGTACAATATATTAACGGGGTATGCAAGTGATCGATGATTCTTTTTCACAGCTTTATCAGTTCTTGGGAGCCTATTTTAATGAGGATTGGATGTGTGAGTATGAGGCGGCTGATGATGTTGTAAGGTCTTTTCTATCCGACTCTACCGTGGAGGCCATTTCAGGAGTGAAAAATGAAATTTCTACTCTGCTAGAGATGCATAAGTGTGAGCTTGAGTTAAGAGAGTTTCTGCTGAAAAATATGAGCTGCTGTTACTGCTACTGGCATGAATGGGAATCGGGGGAAGTGTGGTTGAATCATGTTGTTAGTATTCTTGGCGAGTGAGCGATATTTGATATGTAGATCTATCACTTGTCTTGAATAATGGGTGTGAACGTAAACTTTCCCAGCTGCACGATTTTTTTGGAGCGTACTTTCATCAAGATTGGACGCTTGAATATGAGGCTCCTGAGCAAGTGATTGATGCTTTTTTAGCCGATTCTGACCCCGGGGATCTAATGCTGGTGCGGCAAGAGCTCAATGCGCTGCTTAACCAGAAGAAGGATGAATTGGAATTAAGGGAGTACTTATTGAAAGAACTGAGCTGTTACTACTGCTACTGGAATGCGTGGGAGTCAGGTGAGTTATGGTTGAGGTATATTGCTAGTCGTATTAAGTGACAAACAAAGAACGGAGCGTGTAAACGGGACAGATTTTTTTACAACACCCCCAAACTATCAATCACATAAATACTCCCCCCCTGAACATTCTTCGCATGATGCTTGGCCTGTGAGGCCATTTCCGCGAGTTGGCTGGCGTCGAGTTGTCCACAGGCCTCTGGGTGTAGATGCACCACGCCAATCGACAGCGACAGCAGCGCAAACTCCTGGCGGACGCCCTGACGATTAGGCGCGATAAAGCAGCCGGCTTCCAGGTGTTCGCTGCGGTAGAAGCGTCGGCATTGGCTGTGGAAGTCCTCGAGCAGCTGGTTCAGGCGCTTGCGCCAGTCTTCTGGACCGAGGACCAGCAGGAAATCATCGCCGCCGATATGGCCGACGAAATCGCGGCTGGGGTCGACGCGGTCGTTCAGGCATTGCGCCAGGCACAGCAGGACTTCGTCGCCGCGGCCGTAGCCGTAGATATCGTTGAAAGGCTTGAAACTGTCGATGTCGACGTAGCAGATCACCGACTCGCGGCTCTGTTGTAGCAGCCGGCTCAGGCACTGCTGGATCGGCACGTTGCCCGGCAACAGGGTCAGCGGGTTGGCGTAGCGGGCCTGTTGGATTTTCAACTCGGTAATCAGTTTGAGCACATCGATCACCCGACCCAGGCCCAGATAGCCGGCGTTGAGGGTGATGATGAAATCCTCTTCGATGCGCTGTCGGGCGCGGCTGGTGATCAGCCGGCTGACCTGTTGCAGCGACTGGCTGAGCTCAACGGCGAGGAAGTCATCGCTCATTAGCCGGCTGATCGGCTTACGCGCGAACAGATCGGTGGCAAA
Source organism: Pseudomonas sp. GW822-FHT04C11 (assembly GCF_058800905.1). Classification (NCBI taxonomy): domain Bacteria; kingdom Pseudomonadati; phylum Pseudomonadota; class Gammaproteobacteria; order Pseudomonadales; family Pseudomonadaceae; genus Pseudomonas; species Pseudomonas sp. GW822-FHT04C11. Next base: position 51,829 of record NZ_JBXAMS010000009.1, read on the forward strand.
CGGCTTGAGCAGCGCATCGGACAGCGAATGACGGTGGACGATGCCACAGGGCTGACCGAGTTCGTCGAGCACTGCCAGCGAGTTCAGGTTGGCCTGACGACGGAAGGCTTCCAGCACGTCAGCGGTAGGGGTATCGCGGTGTACAGCCGGATGTTCGTTGAGCAGGGCGCTGAGGTCGCTGCCTTCATCGTTGAGCGCCACGGCGCTGCTGTCGTGCTTGGGCATCATCGTCCGGGCGTCCCGTGGCGGGTGCTCCTGCGGACGGCACAACAGATAGCCCTGCACCAGGTCGACCCCCATCTCGGTCAACACCGCGAGTTCTTCCGGCAGTTCGATACCTTCGGCAATGACCTGTGCCCGCGAAGCTTTGGCGATCTGCAGGATCGAGCCGACGAATTCGCGCTTGAGCGCGTCCTGATGAATGCCATCGATAAAATGCCGGTCAATCTTCACATAGTCCGGACGCAGTTCCGACCAGAGCCGCAGGCTCGAATACCCGGCGCCCAGGTCATCCAGTGCAATCGAAAAACCCATGGCACGGTAGTGATGCAATGCATTTTGCAGCAACTGAAAGTCGTCGGTCGGGGTTTGCTCGGTCAGCTCGATCACCACCTGGCTTGGCGGAATGCCGAAGTCCTGGAGCATTTGCAAGGTTCTACCCGGTTGATGGCCGGCTTCGAGCAACGATTCGGGAGAGACGTTAAGAAAGAGCTTGCCCGGTAACTGCTGTTCATTGAAGCGGCGGCAGGCGCTGTGTCGGCAGGCCATTTCCAGTTCGCTGAGACGGCCTGCCTGGCGGGCCACGGCGAATAACGCGATGGGCGAATGCAGAGGGCTGTTGGAGGGCCCGCGACTGAGGGCTTCATAGCCGAGGATGCGTCGTTCGGACAGTGAAACGATCGGCTGGAACAGACTGTGCAAACCACTTTGAGCCAGTATTGAACTCAAGGCACTCAGCTGTTCGGTCGTGGTCATGGCGATCTCTGGCGATAAAAAAAGGACCGGGCCCGCTCTTTTTCAGAGAGCGGGCCCAGTCCTTTATTTCACGACAGAATGATGACTGTTTGATGACGATCCGGGGATCGTCAGCATTAAATTGCCATCACTTTTTGTTGCTGGCGACCGCGGTGTTCAGCTTCAAGTAATCCAGCAGGATCCGCCCGGTTTCGCTCAGGTAGGCATCGTCTTCCGGTTTGGTCTTATCTGGTTCGGCCGCGATGGCGTCTTCGTCTTCTTTCTTCAGTTCTTTGAGTGGATCTTCGCCCTTGGCCTTGCGGCGGATGTTTTCCATCACCAGCTGCTTGGCTTCGATATCGGCGTGTTGCGCGCGACGTTCGGCTTCATTGAGGCTGACGGTTTTTTCCGCCATCAGCTTCTGGGCCAGTGCCAGCTTGTCGCGAATGAACACAAACTCCGCGTCCTTGGCCGAACGGGCATCATGCTCGGACTTGAGCTGTGCCAGGTACGGTTTGAACGGGTCGACTGCCGGCTTGATGGCCGGGCGAATGGTGTCCCACGGCATGGATTCCGGCAGGGCGCTCTCGCCGATTTCCTTGGTGTCGATGATCGACGGGAAGTCGACATCCGGCAGCACGCCCTGATGCTGGGTGCTCTGTCCGGAAACCCGGTAGAACTTGGCCAGTGTCAGTTTCAGCTCGCCATGGTTCAGCGGCTGGATGGTTTGCACGGTGCCTTTGCCGAAGGTCTGGCCGCCGATGATCAGCGCACGGTGGTAGTCCTGCATGGCGCCGGCAAAAATCTCCGAAGCCGAAGCAGACAGACGGTTGACCAGCAACGCCATCGGGCCTTTGTAGAAGGCGCCCGGGTTTTCGTCTTCCAGTACATCGACCCGGCCGTCGGCGTTACGTACCAGCACGGTCGGACCTTTGTCGATGAACAGACTGGTCAGCTCGGTGGCTTCCTGCAAGGAGCCGCCGCCGTTGTTGCGCAAGTCGATGACTACACCGTCGACCTTGTCTTTTTGCAGTTCGGTCAGCAGCTTCTTGACGTCGCGGGTGGTGCTCTTGTAGTCCGGATCACCGGCACGGAACGCCTTGAAGTCCAGGTAGAAGGCCGGGATCTCGATGACGCCGAGCTTGTAGTCCTTGCCGTCCTGTTTGAGGTTGAGGACCGACTTCTTCACCGCCTGATCTTCAAGCTTTACCGCTTCGCGGGTGATCGAGACGATCTTGGTGGTCTGGTCGTTTGGCGCATTGCTGGCCGGGATCACTTCCAGGCGCACCACAGTGCCTTTCGGTCCACGGATCAGCTTGACCACTTCGTCCAGGCGCCAACCGACGACGTCGACCATTTCTTTACTGCCTTGGGCAACGCCGATGATCTTGTCGGCCGGTGCAACCTGCTTGGTCTTGTCCGCCGGGCCTGCCGGCACCAGACGCACGACTTTCACCTGGTCGTTATCGCTCTGCAACACGGCGCCGATGCCTTCCAGCGACAGGCTCATGTTGATGTCGAAGTTCTCCGCGTTATCCGGTGACAGATAGTTGGTGTGCGGATCGTAGGACATGGCGAAGTTGTTGATGTACGCCTGGAAGATGTCTTCCGGACGGGTCTGGTCCAGGCGCGACAGCTGATTCTTGTAGCGCTTGGTCAGGGTCTCCTGAATCTGTTTAGGGTCTTTGCCGGCGATCTTCATCCGCAGCACTTCGTCCTTGACGCGTTTGCGCCACAGGTCGTCGAGCTCGGCAGTGGTCTTGAGCCACGGGGCGTCCTTGCGATCGACCAGCAAGGTTTCCCGGGTGGTGAAGTCCATCTTGTCGACGCCTTTGTTCAGCTCGACCAAGGCAAAGTCCAGACGCGCCTTGACGCGGTCCAGATAGCGCTTGTAAATCGTGAACCCGGCGTTCAGGTCACCGCTTTTGAGGAACTCGTCAAACTGGTTTTTCCATTTGTCGAATTCGGCGATGTCGCTGGCCATGAAATAACTGCGCGACGGATCCAGCAGCTTCAGGTAGCTGTCGTAGATGATCGCGGAACGTGCGTTATCGAGCGGCGGCTTGCTGTAATGGTGGCGCTTGAGCAACTCGACGACGTTAAGGCTGGCAATCACCTCGTCACGATCGGGCTGAAGGTTGTCCCAGCTATTGGCTGCGAACGTAGTGGGCGACAGCGACAAGCTGCCCAGGCCAATGAAAAGCGCAAGTGCGGTGCTGGGGAACAAATGCTTCATGCTGATTCGACGCGGGGGCAATTGATAACGCATATTAGGCCGTCTTTAAAGTCGCCGGTTCCACAAGGCTCTACGCAAACTGCTCGCGCATCGATCAGGCTGGATTAAAACTGCCTGATCGCCACTCGGCGAATTTTCGTACGACCCTGGGCCGGTCGCATAATGCAAAAAACCCGGCGCTACAGCATCGGGCTCAGTCCAGACTCACTATGGAGGCACTGTGAAAGCATTGCAAGGCGTTGAAGGTCGAGTGGAGTGGGTTGAAGCGCCCAGTCCGACGTGTGACGTAGGACAAGTTCGCATTCGAGTGGCGGCAGCGGGTCTCAATCGAGCCGATTTGTTACAGAAGGCAGGGCTCTATCCGCCACCACCGGGCGCCAGTCAGGTGCTGGGCCTTGAGTGTTCAGGCGTGATCAGCGAGGTCGGCGCAGGGTCGTCCTGGCAGGTTGGAGACCGTGTCTGCGCACTGCTGGCGGGCGGTGGGATGGCCGAAGAAGTGGTGGTCGATGGCCGTCACGTATTACCCGCGCCCGAAGGCTTGTCGCTGGTCGAAGCAGCAGCGTTGCCCGAGGTCTACAGCACCGCCTGGCTGAATTTGTTCCAATTGGCTGCGCTCAAGCCTGGTGAGAAAGTTCTCCTGCACGCCGGGGCAAGTGGAGTTGGTTCAGCTGCCATTCAGCTATGCAAGGCGTTCGGCAACCCGTGCTGGGTCAGCGTCGGTTCGGCGGACCGGCTGGCCTACTGCGAGGCGCTGGGTGCGCAAGGCGGGGTGGTGCGCACTGATGGGCTGGATGGTTTGCGTGACTTGGGGCCGTTCGATGTGATCCTCGACCCGGTCGGCGCCAACTATGCCGCGCTGAACCTGAAGTTACTGGCGCTCGACGGTCGTTGGCTGTTGATCGGCTTGATGGGCGGCCGTGAAGCGCCGCTGGATCTGGCGCAGGTGCTGGCCAAACGGATTCAACTGCTGGGTTCGACCCTGCGTAGCCGTGACGAGCAGTTCAAGGCCGATCTGTTGAGTGACCTGAGCCAGCATGTCTGGCCGCTGTTCGCCGAAGGGCGCCTGAGCCCGCAATTGGCCAGGACCTTCCCGATCAAGGACGCTGAAGCGGCGTTCGCCGAGCTTGCGACCAATCGGGTGTCGGGCAAGTTGGTGCTGGTGATCGACGAAAGCCTGATTTGACTACTGAGAGATCGTTCCCACGCAGTGGGAACGATCAGGGTTACTTCCAGATGTGGATCGGCCAACCGGCCTTTTCGGCATGTTCGAGCAGTACCGGATCCGGGTTGACCACATGCGGATGGTCGACTTTGATCAGCAACGGCAGATCGTTGCGTGAGTCGGAATAGAAACTTGCGCCTTCAAGGTTCTCCTCTTCGGCGTCCAGCCACTCCAGCAAGCGAGTGATCTTGCCTTCGCGATAGGTCAGGGTGCCAACCGTTTTGCCGCTGTAGACCCCGTGAGTCACTTCCAGGTCTATACCGAGGATCTCGTCGATGCCCAGGCGTTCGGCGATGGGTTTGACCAGATGTGTGCCCGAAGCGGAGATCACCAGAATCCGGTCGCCGGCCTTGCGGTGCTCGGCGATGGCTTTGCAGGCGTCGCTGAAAATGATCGGCTCGATGAAATCTTCGACCCATGGGGCCACAAGGTGCTCGATTTCTTCCGGAGTGCGTCCGGCCATCGGCTCCAGGCTGAAGGTCATGTAATCCTCCATGGCCAGGTGGCCCCTGCCATAGGCGTCCATCAATTCCTTGTCGCGACGCAGGAAGGATTCGCCGTCGACCCAGCCGAGGCGGGCCATCTGCTCGCTCCACAGCGAGGCGCAGTCGCCGTGGATCAGGGTTTCGTCCAGATCAAAAATTGCCAAAGCCATCAGTGCTGCTCTCTCTTTAACAGTGTGCACAGCGAAAACATCAGGCTACCTCACACAGGGCTGTCGGATCGATGGAAAGTGCCAGCCGTTGACCATCGGCATGCAGGTCAGCCGCCGAACGGTTCAGCACGTCCACCACCAGTTCAACGCCGCGAGCCTCGACCCGATAGCGGATCACGTTGCCGAGCAGGCTGTGGCTACGGATCAGCGCATCCGGCTCGCCATTACGGCTCAGTTCGATGGCTTCCGGGCGAATCGCGATGCGGCCATTGATCGGACGTTGCAGCAGCTTGCTGGCGCTGGCGGCATCGAGCAGGTTGTAGTTGCCGATGAAGCCTGCGGCAAACACATCGACCGGTGCGGTGTAGAGCGTTTCAGCATCGCCGCTCTGGACGATCTTGCCTTGGTTCATCAGGAAGATCCGGTCGGACATGGTCAGGGCTTCTTCCTGATCGTGCGTCACGAAAATCGTGGTCAGCCCCAGCTCGCGCTGAATCTGCCGGATCTGCTCACGCAGGTGCTTGCGGATTCGTGCATCGAGTGCCGACAGCGGCTCATCGAGCAGCAGCAGGCGTGGTCGGGTGACCAGCGAGCGGGCGAGGGCCACGCGCTGGCATTGGCCGCCGGACAGTTGATGCGGATAGCGGCTGGCAAAATCGGTCAGTTCCACCAATTGCAGCACTTCGAGCACCCGCTTGCGGCTGTCGTCGGCGTTGACCTTCTGCATGCGCAAACCGAAGGCGACGTTCTGCTCCACGGTCATGTTGGGGAACAGCGCGTAGCTCTGGAACACCATGCCGATTCCGCGTTTCTGCGGGCTCAGCGGCACCAGGTCATGGCCGTCCAGCAGGATCTTGCCACCATCCACCGCGGTCAGCCCGGCGATGCAGCGCAGCAGGGTCGATTTGCCGCAACCGGACGGGCCGAGCAGGGTGACGAACTCGCCTTTCTGGATTTCGCAGTTGATATCGCTGAACACCGGAGTGCCGGCGGAGCCCGTTTGCGAGTAGCTTTTTTGCAGGTGTTGGACGCTGACATAGCTCATTGGCTTTTGTCCTTGTTCAAGATATTGGCAGCCCAGGTCAGAACCAGCACAAAGAAAAAGTAGGAAATCACCAGCGCGCTGGTGAAGTGACCGCTGCTGTTACGCATGTTATTGAGGTAGACCTGCAGGGTTTCGTAGCGCGTGCCGACGAGGATGTTGGCGAACACGAACTCACCGAAAAGGAATGAGAATGACAGCAGCAACGCAACCATCAAGCCTTTGCGCAGGTTCGGCAGCACCACCAGGAACGCCGCTTGCCAGGTGCTGGCACCGAGCAGCTGGGCGGAGTCCATCAGGTCGCGCAGGTTGATCGCCTGCAGGTTGTTGGTGATCGCCCGGTACATGAACGGCAGCGCCACGGTGAAGTAGCAACCGACCAGAATCCACGGTGTGCCGACCATCGCGAACGGGCCCGAACCGTAGAGCTGCAACAGCCCCACCGAAGACACCACGGGCGGCACCGCGAACGGCAGCAGGATCAGGATGTTCATCAGCGCATCGAGTTTCGGGAAGTGGTAATGCACCACGAACAGCAGCGGCAGAATCAGCACCACCGACAGAATCAGCGCGCCCACGCAGACCAGCAGCGACTGGCCAAAGGCGTTGAGAAAACGCGGGTCGCTCCACAGTTGGATATACCATTTGAAGGTAAAGCCGCTGGGCAGAACGGTGGCCGACCAACTGCTGGCGATCGAGTAGATCAGGGTCCCGGCCAGCGGCAGCAACAGAATGGCGAACAGCAGATAAACCACGACCCGGTGATAGACACCGACGGGGCCCAGTTCAGCGCGAGACATGGTAGCTCCTCTTCAACAGCAACTGATGGACCACGGTCACCAGGGTCATCAACGTCACCAGCACAACGGCCAGGGCACTGGCCATGTTCGGGTCCAGGGAAATATCGCCCGAAACCATCGCCGCGATGCGGATCGGCAGCACGTTGAAGTTGCCGGTGGTCAGGGCGTAGACGGTGGCGTAGGCGCCGAGGGCGTTGGCCAACAGGATCACGAAGGTGCCGAGCAAGGCCGGGGTCAGTACTGGCAAGCCGATGTGCCGCCAGAACTGCCAGCCGCTGGCACCGAGCAGGGATGCCGATTCGCGCCAGTCTTCACGCAGGGCGTCGAATGCCGGGTACAGCAGCAACACGCCGAGGGGAATCTGGAAGTAGGTGTAGAGGATGATCAACCCGGTTTTCGAGTACAGGTTGAAGTCCTGAATAATCCCGGCCTGTTTGAGCATGATGGTGAAACTGCCGTTGAACCCCAGCAGGATGATGAACGCAAAGGCCAGCGGGACGCCGGCGAAGTTGCTGGTCATGTTGGCGAAGGCGTTGACGAAGTTGCGCAGCTTCGAATCGACCCGGCGCAGCGAGTAACTGCCGAGGATTGCGATGACGATGCCGAACACGCTGGACCAGAAGCTGATATCGAGGCTGTACTGGATCGCCTGCATGTAGAACTTCGAGCTGAAGATCTTGTTGAAGTTGGCCAGGCCCCAACCGAACTCTTCCGATTGCACACTGTTGATCAGCACCCAGCACAGCGGGGCGATCTGGAACACGATAAAGAAAATGGCGAAGGGCACCAGGCACAACGCCGCCAGCCACTTGCCGCGGGTGATTGAATTCACTTGAGCAGCTCCCGGCACACAGGCTTGTCGTGGGCAACACCCAGCAACTCGCAGACAGTGCCACACAGTTCGGTTTGTTTCGGGGCTGCATGGGGATTGAAGCTGAAGGCATCGCCGATGACGAACAGCGGTACTTCACGTTCTTCGGCCAGCAGGCCGTTGTGGGAGCGGTCGTTGTTCATGCCGTGATCGGCGGTCACCAGCACCTGATAGCCAGCGTCGAGCCAGCCTTGCAGGTGGTCGGCGAGAATGATGTCGGCCGAGCGGGCACTGTTGCGGTATTGCGCAGTGTCGAGGCCGTGCTTGTGTCCGGCGTCGTCGATGTTCATGGGGTGAACCAGCAGAAAGTTCGGCGCATGACGCAGACGCAGGTTCTCGGCGTCGGCGAACAGGTGCGAATCGGGGTAGTGATCGGACCAGTAGAAATGCGCATGCTGGATTGGCAGTTCAATGTTGTCGGTGTGGCGGTCGCGGGCCGCCACAAATGGCGAACGGTTATACAGTTCGCTGACCCAGTGGTAGGCCGCAGCGGCGGTGCTGAGCCCGGCGGCGGTGGCGTAGTGGAACACGCTGCGCTGGTTGGACAGGCGTGACACGTTGTTGTGGACGATACCGCTGTCGATCGGTGTGACGCCGGTGAGGATGCATTCATAGAGCGGGCGCGACAGGGACGGCAGTTCGCATTCGAGTTTGTAGAGGGCTGCGCGTCCTGCGCCGACATAAGCCTGAAGATGTCCCATGGCGTGGCGGGCAACCTCGTAATTGAGGCCGTCGAGCACGACAAGGATGACGTTGTGCTTCATGGGGGAGGAAACTCCAAAATCAGGTGGTAGCGTCAAAACCTGTAGGAGCAAGGCTTGCCCGCGATGGTATCGCCGCGCTCGTTAGACAGATCGCGGTGCCTGCATCGCGAGCAAGCTTTGCTCCTACGGATGCAGCATTACTGCATATTGATGATGACTTCTTCCTGCCACTTCTGCGGCAGGGCCTTGGAGGTTTTTTCCCAGGCATCGGCGTCGGTGATCGGCTTGGGCTTGGCGGCTTCGTACTGCGCGGCCGGGATCAGGTTTTTCGCGACATCAGCAGGCAGTTTCAGGCCCGTTTCAGCACGAATCGGACGGGCGTTACCGCGCGCCAGATTGATTTGGCCGGCATCGCTGAAGATGTACTCGCGGGCCAGTTTTGCGGCGTTCGGGTGCTTGGCGTATTTGTTGATGATGGTGGTGTAACCGGACTTCACCGAACCATCGGACGGGATCAGCACGACGTAGTCATCCGGGTTGACCATCTTGGCTTTATAGCTCAGGCCATTGAAGTCCCAGACCACACCGACTTCGACTTCACCCTTTTCCATGGTGGAAATGGTCGGGTTGGCCAGCGACAGGCGACCTTGCTTGGCGATCTCGGCGAACATCAGCAGTGCTGGCTGAATATTCTTCTCATCACCACCGTTGGCGATGGCGGCGGCCAATACACCGTTGGCGGCTTGTGCAGCGGTGCTCACGTCACCGATGGAGACCTTGTATTTACCGGTTTTCAGGTCAGCCCACTTTGTCGGGGCTTCGGAGCCGTGGAGCAGCTTCTTGTTGACGATAAACGCGATGGTGCCGGTGTAGGCCAGTGCCCAGTTACCGTCCTTGTCCTTGGCCCAGTCCGGAACTTGCGCCCAGGTGCTTGGCTTGTACGGTTGAACCACGCCTTGCTTGACTGCGATCGGGCCGAAGGCGGCGCCGACGTCGCCGATGTCAGCACTGGCATTGTCTTTTTCGGCGGCGAACTTGGCGACTTCCTGGGCCGAGCTCATGTCGGTGTCGATATGCTTGAGGCCGTAGTTCTTGGCCAGGTCTTCCCAGGTACCTTTCCAGTTGGCCCAGTCATCGGGCATGCCGACGCTGTTGACGGCGCCTTCCGCTTTCGCAGCGGCTTCCAAGGCTTTTAAATCGGTATCAGCCGCCATGGCTGCGGTGCACATGGCAATGGTCGAGCCTAACAGTGATGCCAGGAAAAGCTGTTTCATCCGAAGCTCCTTTGGGCGTATTCAACGCTGCGTTTGCGGTTTGTTGGTCTAGGTCAGCAATACCTGAGCCAATTTAGGTGAGCTGGATGACACTTTGATGTCGGTATCAGGCGCGCTCGCATTCTTTTCGCTCGGTAGTGAGGGCTGCGAAGTAAGCGTAGACCATGGCCGGAAGGCCGGTTTGCAAGGACTTGGCCGCTTATTTGCACAGGTCTGGATCAGCCGTTCGGCGGCTTTGTCATCGATCAGTCATATGTATTGCCTAGGCTTGCAATACGTTTCAGGACGCGCTTTTTGGCGCAGTCCTGCTCTGAAACAGTGCTGGTCTAGTCCAGATAGGTAACGTTGATGCGTGAAGAGGCAACGAAAGCGGTGACAGCCATCGGTCAGGTGCTCCAGGAGCAGATCGACCACGGTCTGCTGGCGCCCGCGAGCAAGCTGCCGGCCGAGCGCAAGCTCAGTGAGTTGTTCGGGACCACGCGGATCACTGTGCGTGAGGCGTTGTTGCAGTTGGAGGCGCAGGGGCAGATTTATCGCGAGGAGCGGCGCGGCTGGTTCGTTTCGCCACCGCGTCTGGCGTACAACCTGATGCAACGCAGCCACTTTCACGCGATGGTCAGTGCGCAGGGGCGGGTACCGTCGACCGAGGTGATTTCGGCGCGGTTGCAGCCGGCGTCAGCGGCGGTGTGTGCCTGGTTGCAGCTGCCGGCGTTGTCGAGTGTGATTCAGATCTGCCGTTCGCGGCGTATCGATGGACGGTTGGTTTTGTATGTCGAGCACTATTTGAATCCGCAGTTTTTTCCGGGGATTCTGGCGTTTGATCTCAATCAGTCGATTACCGAGTTGTATGCGCGGCATTATGATTTGCACTATGGGCGGGTGCGCTTCGAGATTGTGCCGACGGCGTTGTCGGTGGATGCGGCGGCTGCACTTCGGGTGTCCGTGGGCAGTCCGGGGTTGCGGATTGCGCGGGTCAATTATGATCAGCATGGGCGGTTGATCGATTGTGATCTGGAGTTTTGGCGGCATGATGCGATTCATGTCGGGGTGGATGTGGTCTGAAACTGCTCCCGTTCCTGCTCCTGCTCTTGTAGGAGCCGAGCTTGCTCGCGATGGCGGCCTGACAGCCGGCCGATCTCCCGCAGATGTACATAGATCTACTGTGGGAGCTGGGCTTGCCCGCGATGGCGGCCTGACAGCCGACCAACCTCTTGCAGGTGTACATATCCATTTCTTCGGTAACGGCCGCTTAGGGTTTCGCCCTTACGGCGACTCCCTTTGGCAGACGCCCCAAAGGAAGCAAAGGTCTTCGCCCCAAGCGTACGGCACCTCGCCTAGGCTCGGCGTTCCCTCACTCCGGTGTCCATCAGGGGGCATCGCCTACGGTCTGCTGCGCGACGACCTCCTCTCGATGTGTCCGGCTGCGCCGTACGGCGCTGCGCGCCCACCCCCTGATGAACACCTGCGCTCGGCCTTCCGAAGGGGCGGGTGGATCAAGATCAACAGCACGGCGGCCTGCCGGCCGGCCTGAGTGGTAAGAGCGCGAACGGCTTTAGATCGTTGCCACGCTCTGCGTCTGCTTTTTTCTCGTTATTCCTTCTCCAGCCCGCCGGCCGCCGTCACTACTTGAATGCTCATGCGCGGTGTCGCCAAATCCAGTCCTGCTTCATCCAGATGGCGTTTGAGTGACAGGTTGAACGCTCTTGAGACTTCCCACTGTTTGATCGGTGCGGTCTTGAACCGTGCGCGCAGAATTGCGCTGCCGGACTCGAAACTCTCGACGCCCTGGATCTCCAGCGGCGACCAGATGTTGCGACGTTGTATCGGGTCGGTGCGCATTTTCTGGCCGACGTCGCGCATCAGTTTGATCGCGTCATCGATTTCCATGTTGTACGGCACTGCTACGCGGAAGATCGCGTAGCCGAATTCCCGTGAGTAGTTCTTGATGCTTTTGATTTCACTGAACGGGATGGTGTGCACGATGCCGTCGATGTCGCGCAGGCGCACGGTGCGGATGGTCAGACCTTCGACGGTGCCCAGGTGGCCGCCGACGTCCACGTAGTCGTCGATGGCCAGCGAGTCTTCGATGATGATGAACAGCCCGGTGATCAGGTCGGCAACCAGCGACTGCGCGCCAAAACCGATGGCCAGGCCGATCACGCCGGCACCTGCCAGCAGCGGTGTGACGTTCATGCCCATGTTGGCCAGTGCGACGATCATCCCGATGATGAAGATCGCCACGAACAGCACGTTGCGAATCAGCGGCATCATCGTTTGCGCCCGCGCATTGGCCTGGCCTTTGCGCGAGCGGGTGAGGGCGTGGTGCACGGCGGTGTCGCTGAGGATCCAGATCAGCCACGCGAAAATCAGCGTACCGCCCAGGCTGAACAGTTTGACGCTGACTTCATGGCCCTCACCTTCGGTGAAGCGGATCAGCGACATGCCCCAGACCCGCAAGCCGAGTTCGATGAACACCAGCCACACCGCCAGATGCGCGAGGGTATAGAAGAAGTTCTTCAGGCGCTCCGAATACAGCGCATGACGCTTTGCCCCGCGTTGTGGCTTGAGCGCGTGGCGGCGGACCAGGCCGTTGATGACCATGCACAACACCAGCAGCACGGTGCAGATCAGTGATTGGCGCAGCGCGGTGCTGGTGTCGCCAGCGGAGACGAAGGTGGCGAACAGCGAGATTCCCACCAGCACCAGTGCAGGCAAGAACCAGAAGGTCCCAAGAATCTCGATCGTGTCGCTCAGTGCACGGCGGGTCAGTCGCCGCGACAGCGGCTGGTTGCGGATCAGGTGGGCGATGGGCCGACGGAAACGCAGGATGAACAGGCCGGTGAATATCGCTGCCAGCACATTGGCGATGGTCGCGGTGATGTGCGCCAGGTGAATGCCGAGGCTGGTGACCAGCCGTGGGTCGTTCAAGGCTTCGCCGAAGGCTGCAAAACTGCCAATCAGCCACAGGGGGCGAAAGGCCTGGTGCCGCAGGATGTACAGGGCGCGATGGCGGTGCGGGCCGTCGAGCACGGAGAACGCGATCACGCAGATCGCCGAGAAGCAGGTACCGACCACCAGTGCATAAGCCAGCACCATGGCCAGGTATTTACCCAGCGATGATGGCAAGGCGTAGCTCATGTAGACGGTAATCAGCAGCGCGATCAGCCAGGGGCCGAGTTTACGCAGGGCAAAGCGCAGCATGTCCCAGGTCTTGGGGTGTTGCGGCAGTTCTTCGGTCAGGCCGAAGCGCGTTCGAACGCGATGACCGAGCCAGATCAGCGCAGCGGCGAGCAGGCTCCAGAGCATCAGGATCAGGGCGAAGGCAAAGAGCATCGGCAGCCATTCACTGGCTGGCAGCATCAGTGCGCTCAGTTCGTCCTTGGCCAGTTCGAACTCATCGGACCAGCGAGTGAGCGGGCTGTCGGCGCCGGAAAACTGTTTTTCGAGGTTGGCCAGGGTGCCGCCGATCAAACCGAGTACGCCATCTTCGGTCGGTGTCTGGGCTTTTTTGCTGACGTCGCGCAGTTTCTTCAGGTCGGCCAGCAACCTGGCTCGTTGCTGATCGTTTTCCAGTGATTTGATCACTTCGTCCAGCGATTGCCCCAGCGGTGCGGTTGCTTCGGGTTGGGCTTTTGGTGAACCGTTGAGCAGGCTCGGCAGGCCGACGGCCTGAGCAGGCGCCACGGGAAGCAGCATCAACAGGCAGATGAACAACGTAGACGGCAGGGCAAAAAGACGAGCGAACACTAGGCGGTCAACCTCAACGGGTACAGGTCGACCGAGTGTACGAGCGGGGCAAAACCAATGCGAGCGCAGTCAGTGCTTTTATTCGTTCAGCTTGGCGAGGATTTTGTAAATCACGGTGGCGAGGATCAGCAGCATGCCGATCCACATCGAGAGCACCCCGGCGTTCTTGTCACGAAAGTTGAAGCCAATGGCCAGCAGGATCATTCCCGAGAGAATCGGAATGAGCATGGAGTTGAACACAGACATCGAGATCATGACGACAGCCTTGTCGGGGAAGGTGATGTAAGTCTAGGTGGCTTTTGTGCGACGTGGGTTGATGCGTGTCAGAAATGGTTCAGCAGCATCGCGTAATGACAGTGGCGAGGGAGCAAGCTCCCTCGCCACAGGGATTGCGTTACGGCAACTCGCGACTGGCGTAGAAAGCGCTCAGCACTTTGACCAGGTGCGCCAGGTCATGGCTGCCGCACAGCTCGCGGATCGAGTGCATGGCAAACGTCGGCAGGCCGATGTCCACGGTGCGTACGCCCAAATGGCTGGCGGTGATCGGGCCGATGGTCGAACCACAGCCCATGTCGCTGCGCACCACGAAGCTTTGCACCGGAACTTCTTCGGCCATGCACAGATGACGGAAGAACCCTGCGGTTTCGCTATTGGTGGCGTAGCGCTGGTTGCTGTTGACCTTGATTACCGGGCCGGCGTTGAGTTTCGGGCCGTGATTGGCGTCGTGTTTGTCGGCGTAGTTGGGGTGTACGCCGTGGGCGTTGTCGGCTGAGACCAGCAGCGATTTCTGAATGGTGCGGACGAACTCGTCACCCTCAGGCAGCAGACGACGCAGGGTTTGTTCGAGCATCGGGCCGTCGGCACCGCATGCCGAGCAGGAGCCGACTTCTTCGTGGTCGTTGCACACCAGCACGCAGGTTTCATCGGTTTCAGCTGTCAGCAAGGCTTGCAGGCCGGCGTAGCACGACAGCAGGTTGTCCAGGCGCGCACCGGCAATGAAGTCGCCATGCAGGCCGATGACGGCAGCACTTTGGGTGTCGTAGAAGCTCAGCTCGTAATCGAGCACCACGTCGGCGTTCAGGCCGTGTTCCCGGGCCAATTGATCGGTGAGTACGGCGCGGAAGTCCACACGCTCGTCACCGGCAAATTGCGCGAGGATCGGCGGCAGTTCGGTCTGTGCGTTGATCGCCCAGCCCATGTTGGCTTCACGGTTGAGGTGAATGGCCAGGTTGGGAATGGTGGCGATCGGTGCCTTGAAGTCGATCAGTTGGCTTTCGACCTTGCCGTCGCGGCGAAAGGTCACGCGACCGGCCAGCGACAGGTCACGGTCAAACCAGGGGGCGAGCAATGCGCCGCCATAGACTTCGACGCCCAACTGCCAGAAACCCTGACGCTGCAGTTCAGGTTGTGGCTTGACTCGCAGGCATGGGCTATCGGTGTGAGCGCCAACCAGGCGGATGCCATCGTACAGAGGGGAATTGCGGCCCATCTTGATGGCAACGATCGAGGAGTCGTTGCGCGTGACGTAGTAGCGACCATTGGCTTCGGTGGTCCAGGGCTCGCGCTCGTCAAGGCGCTGATAACCCGCCGCTTCCAGGCGCTGAACAAGGCTGGCGGTGGCATGGAATGGGGTAGGGGAGGCCTTGAGGAAGTCGATCAGGCCTTGGTTCAACTCTTCGCGCATAAGTAGCTCCAGACAGCAGTGCCGCGAGTTTAACGTATTGGCTCGGGGCATTGGGCAAGTGCTTTGATAACACTGTCACGAGGCAGGCCCGCTAGCTCGTTTCGGATAATCGCTTTTTCAGATAAGCAATGATTGCCTGCTTGTCGCCTGGCTTTGTCGGCTTGGGTAATAGTTTTGGCCAGTGCCCCTGGCCCAGTGGCAAGAGCTTTTTCTTTTGGTTCTCGTCCCAACGCAGAATTTCCCGAGACGCGCTTTCCCACCACTCATGTCGACAGACCGCGTAATACGGGTGATCTGGCGCGGCACTTCCATACAGAAGATCGCGACCGACTTTTCTCAAGCTTCCACGCTTATTGCGCAGTTTCCATTTGATTTTCAGGCGCCGCCAGGCTGAAGGGAACGGTTTGCTGCGAGGGACCTCAAGGCAAAGCTCGAGCAACTGCGGGCGAAACTGTTCGCCATGCAAGGCAAAGAAGTGCTTTTGCATGGCATGAAAGAATCTTTTTTCGGCAAAGTAGTGGTAGATGAACTTCTTCGCTTCCTGCACGGGTTTGTCACGCATGGCGAATGACAGGGCAATTTGTTCGATTGTATGGATATCGAACGAGCCTTGAGTCCATTCGTCGATCAGCTTGATCGTCTCTTCCAGTAACGGCGTATCGCTGTCCGTGACGCCGCACAGACCACTGTTGTAAAGCTTGAAACTGTTGTCGGAGCTGATGCCATGGGCTTGCAGGCACGTGCCGAGCTTCACGTAGTCCGGACGTTTGCAGACGTAGCTCCAGTCGTACTCGAAACAATCCATCAGATACTGCTGAGGCTGAATTCGTTTGAGGATCAGGTTGGGGTCTTCGAGGAACAGCGTGTCGGTATCAACAAACAGGGTTTTTTCCGCCAGCTTCAACCCGGCAGCAATGGCACAGGCCTTGCGGCGATGGTGGTAACCGTTCTCGCCTTGCCATGAGGTCAAGGTCTGCTGATCCAGGGCCAGGGTTTCAACAGGCCAGCCGGCATAGTCTTCAGGTCTGTCGGTAAAGATCCTGATGCACAGGGGCTCGCCTTTCCTGAGCTGCGACAAAGCGGTCAGAATACTGAATTTGGCTTCTCTGCGGTAAACGTCCTGGTCGCCATACACCAGGTACAGCAACTGTTGCGGCGCTTTTGCCAGAGCGGTTGAGTCGGGGGCTTTATGCGTCACCGGGTTCCATGTCCTTACGATTGTCGATGGCTGCTGCGACGGGCTGCTCACTAGTGTTCAAAACGGTGCCGGGCACTCGAAGCGCAAGCGTTCGCCACTTTGCGGGTGGGTGAAGCTGAGCATGCTGGCGTGCAGGCACAGGCGCGGCCAGGCAGCCAGGGCTTGCGGGTGAGCGTAAAGCCCGTCACCCAACAACGGATGACCGATGGAGAGCATGTGCACGCGCAACTGATGCGAGCGGCCGGTAATCGGCGTCAGTTCCACCCGGCACCAGTCGCCGCAACGTTCCAGCACGCGCCAGAAGGTCAGTGCATGCTTGCCGAACTCATGGTCCACCACGTGGCGGGGTTTGGTCGGCGGGTCGTAGCGCAACGGCAAATCAATGCTGCCGCTGTCCAGTTCCGGTTGGCCCCAGCACAGTGCGGTGTAGGCTTTTTCGGTTTCGCGGTCGTGAAACTGTCGAGACAGTTCGCGATGGGTATCGGGGTCGCGGGCCAGCAGGATGATCCCGGAGGTTTCCCAGTCCAGTCGATGGACGATGCGCGCTTCCGGGTAGCCGTTTTCTTGCAGGCGGGTGATCAGGCAGTCCTTGTTGTCATCGGCGCGACCGGGCACGGAGAGCAGCAGGGTAGGCTTGTCCACCACCAGTACGGCGGCGTCCTGATGGATGATGCGGATATTCGACAGCGGCATTAAAACAGCCTCGTAACAAACGCCAACGGCGGCTCAGGTCCTCTCCGTTGCTGGAAAGGACCTGAGCCGCCGTGGCTCCAGCCGGATCGACTCAGCGATCAGGCAGGGTGATATTGAGTTCCAGAATCGAGCAGCTGCCCTGGTTTTCCAGTGCGACGTGCACGTCATCGGACCCGATATTGACGTACTTGCGGATCACCTCGACCAGTTCCTTCTGCAAGGCCGGCAGGTAATCTGGGGTACTGCGTTGGCCGCGTTCATGCGCCACGATGATCTGTAGACGCTCTTTCGCTACCGACGCGGTGCTTACTTTTTTGTTGGCACGAAAGAAGTCAAAAAGATTCATTATCTACCTCCAAACAGGCGCTCGAAGAATCCCTTCTTCTCAACGTCAAGGAACCGGTGTTGCACGGTTTTGCCCAGCAGACGATCGACGGCATCGCTGTACGCCTGACCGGCGTCGCTTTGGTCGTCGAGAATCACTGGCACGCCTTGGTTGGAAGCCTTGAGTACGGCTTGCGATTCCGGAATCACACCCAGCAGGGTGACCGCCAGAATCTCTTTGACGTCTTCGACGCCGAGCATTTCGCCGTTGCTTACGCGCTCTGGGTTGTAGCGGGTCAGCAACAGGTGTTCCTTGATCGGGTCTTCGCCGTTCTCGGCGCGACGCGACTTGCTGGCCAGCAGGCCAAGCATGCGGTCCGAGTCACGAACCGAGGAGACTTCCGGGTTGGTCACGACAATCGCTTCGTCAGCGAAATACATGGCCAGGTGGGCGCCTTTCTCGATACCCGCCGGAGAATCGCAGACCACGAACTCGAAGTCTTCTTTAAGTGCCATGAGCACTTTTTCCACGCCTTCTACGGTCAGCGCGTCTTTGTCGCGGGTCTGACTGGCGGCCAGCACGTAGAGGTTTTCCAGGCGCTTGTCTTTGATCAGGGCTTGCTGCAGGTTGGCTTCGCCGTTGACCACGTTGACGAAGTCGTACACCACGCGACGCTCGCAACCCATGATCAGGTCGAGGTTACGCAGGCCGACGTCGAAGTCGACGATAACTGTTTTGTGACCGCGCAGAGCGAGGCCGGTACCGATAGCGGCGCTGGTGGTGGTCTTACCCACACCACCCTTGCCGGATGTAACCACGAGAATCTTGGCCAAGGTGTTTCACCCCTAAGGAAAAAGGACTTTTAGCCCCTGAAAAACATCTCCTGAAAACTACTGCAGTCGGACAGCCTTGGCTGGAATCCGGTGTTGGGCGGGGTTTACCTCGGGTAAACGCTGCCTTGCGCCATTTTCCTACTTCGTTTGAGCCGTTTTCGCTACGTTTTAGAGATGCTTGGAAAATGCGGCAGTATCCGTTAAAGCCGAATGATGTTCAACACGTCACCCGACAGGCTGACTTGTACACCGGCGCCCCACAGCGGATCGCGGCGCAGATCTTCGGAAACCTTGTAATGACCGGCGATAGAGAGTAGTTCAGCGCTCAATTGCTGACAGAAAATCCGTGCCTTGGAGTCACCCTTCACACCGGCCAGCGCACGACCGCGCATCGGTCCGTATACATGGATGTTGCCATCGGCGAGAAGTTCCGCCCCCGGGCTGACCGAGGAAACCACTACCAAATCGCCACCTTGAGCATAAATCTGCTGGCCGCCACGTACTGGCGAAGTGATTATTCGGGTCGGTTTGATGGTCGGCTCCGGCGGTTTTTCCGGTTTTTTCCTGACTTCGCCTTCGTGCGGGTCAAGTGCTCGTTCGCGCGCGCCAGACGGCGGCAGCACCGGCAGGTCGACGGCAATGGCGGCGGCGATGTCTTCGATGCGACTGGCGCGGATGGCCAGCGTGCGCAAGCCATGGTGTCGGCAAACACGCATCAGCGCAGGCAGGTCGACCGCGCCTTCAGTGGCCGGGAGTTTGTCCAGGGCCAGCACCAGCGGCGCATTGCTGAAAAAGTTAGGCGCCAGGGCGACCTTCGCAGCCAGTTGTCGGTCGAGGCTTTCGAGGTCATTGCGGGCCAGTTCCAGCACCGTAATGGCGAGCATGCTGCCCTTCAACTGGAACACGGGATCTTGGTCTAGCGGTTCGGTTTGGCTCATGGTCGGCATAAAACGGCTTGTCACTAAAAGTGCCGAGACTTATAACGAGAACGCCCGTAAGCCGCAAGCCGGGTCGAACCGATGTAGAATGCGCGGCCTTGTTGTCTGTCCGGAATCGTTAATGGATCGCCCGCAATTTCGAGCTGCATTTTTTCATCCACGTTTTTGGCTGCTATGGTGCGGTCTAGGGCTGTTGTGGCTGATCGTACAGCTGCCGTATCCGCTGCTGCTGCGTATTGGTCGCCTGCTGGGTAGCGGGATGTATCGGGTTGCCACCGATCGTCGGCGCATCGCCAAACGTAACCTTGAACTGTGTTTCCCGGAAAAAACACCTGCCGAGCGCAAGCGTCTGCTCAAGGAAAACTTCGCCTCGACCGGCATTGCCTTCTTCGAGATGGCCATGAGCTGGTGGTGGTCCCGCGCGCGCCTGGCACGCCTGGCCCAGGTCGAAGGGCTGGAGCACCTCAAACAGGCTCAACGCGATGGCAAGGGTGTGATCCTGATGGCGTTGCACTTCACCACGCTGGAAATCGGCGCGGCGTTGCTCGGCCAGCAGCACACCATCGACGGCATGTACCGCGAACATAAAAACCCGCTGTTCGATTTCATTCAGCGGCGCGGTCGCGAGCGGCATAACCTCGACTCGCTGGCGGTCGAGCGCGATGACGTACGCGGCATGCTCAAGTTGCTGCGCGCTGGCCGGGCCATCTGGTACGCACCGGATCAGGACTACGGCGCCAAGCAAAGTATCTTCGTGCCGTTGTTCGGCATTATGGCGGCAACCGTTCCCGCCACCAGCAAGTTTGCCAAGCTGGGCAAGGCGCTGGTGGTGCCGTTCACCCAGGAACGCCTGGCCGACGGCAGTGGCTACCGCCTGGTGATCCATGCGCCGCTGAACAACTTTCCGGGTGAAAGTGACGAAGCTGACTGCATCCGGATCAACCAGTGGGTCGAAGGTTGCGTGCGCAATTGTCCTGAGCAATACCTCTGGACCCATCGACGCTTCAAGAGCCGTCCGCCCGGCGAGCCGAAATTGTATGCCAAGCGCGGTTGAATCCATTTCGTCAGACTAGATTGAAAGCCCCAAGCACCATGGAGTGTTGCGATGAGTTCAGGTGAGCCGGTTACAGGTTTGATTCTTTCCGGCGGCGGGGCTCGGGCGGCGTATCAGGTCGGGGTGCTGGCAGCGATAGCCGAGCTGCTGCCGGCAGGTTCCGCCAATCCGTTCCCGGTGATCGTCGGCACTTCGGCCGGGGCGATCAATGCGGTCAGCCTGGCCAGCGGGGCGACGGACTTTACCGCGGCCATCCAGCGGTTGACCGCGTTCTGGCAGGGCTTTCGCAGTGACCTGGTGTTACGTAGCGATTGGCCAGGAGTCATCAGCCAGGCGACTCGGTTTGTCAGTCACAGCCTGTTGGGGATTGGCGCAAAAGTGCCGGTGGCGCTGGTCAACAGCTCACCGCTGCGCAATTTGTTGAACGACAAGCTGCAGCTGTCCGGCATCAATGAAGCCATCGCACAAAAACAATTGCACGCAGTCGCCGTAACCGCATTCGGTTATGAGTCCGGGCAAGCCGTGACCTTCTATCAGGGGGGCCGGAGCATCGATGCCTGGCTTCGCCATCGGCGTATCGGCGTACCGACTCAATTGACTGTCGACCATTTGCTTGCCAGTTCGGCGATCCCGTTGCTGTTTGCGCCCGTGAAGATCGGCAACGAGTACTTCGGCGACGGTGCGGTGCGTCAGTCGGCGCCGATCAGCCCGGCCCTGCACCTGGGGGCGAGCAGGGTGCTGGTGGTGGGCGTCAGTGGCAACCCGCGCGGCGTTGACCCTGATAATCCGTTGCAGCGCACCTACACCGGTCAGCAACCCTCGTTGGCGCAGATTGGTGGGCACCTGCTCAACAGTACGTTCATTGACAGCCTGGAGAGCGACATCGAGCTGTTGCAACGCTTGAACGAGTTCAGTCACTTGTTACCGGCAAATACCGCGGCCCGCAGCCTCGGCGTGGCACCGGTGGACGTGTTGGTGATTGCTCCGAGTCAGCCGATCGATGAAATCGCCGCACGGCATCGACAAGAGCTGCCAGCCGCGTTGCGACTGTTCTTGCGCGGGCCGGGTGCGACCAGGACCAGCGGTGCCGGGGTGCTGAGTTATCTGCTGTTCGAGGCGGGGTATTGCAGCGAGTTGATCGAGCTTGGCCGCCGCGATGCCTTGGCCAAGCGCGAAGAGTTGTGCCGGTTTTTGGGGCTGGAAGAGCCGGCAATTCTGGCTTGAGATCGGCGGCGCGGCTATCGCGGGCAAGCCTTGCTCCTACAAATCTATGTCACACCCCAGATCCGTAGGAGCAAAGCTTGCTCGCGATGGCGTCCTTGCAGATGCAAAACTCAGGCAGTCAACCGATCATCGCGAAAATCACGCAATGCCTGTTCGATCTCCTCCCGGGTATTCATCACGAACGGCCCGTACTGCACGATCGGCTCGCCCAGTGGTTTACCGGCAATCAACAGCACTCGGGCTCCAGACTCGCTGCTCAGTTGCAGCTCACCTTCATCCGACAAACGGACCAGTTTGCTGACGCCGATACTCTGGGTTTGTCCCGGCAACTCCACGCTGCCGTCATACACGTAAAGCAGTGCCCGATGCCGATCCGGCAGTTTCGGTGTGATGCGGCTGCCGGCCGGTAGATGGAAGTCAAAGTAATACGGCTCGGTATCTGGCCGTTGTACCGCACCGGTTTGCTTGACTGTGCCGTCGTCGAATAGACCGGCGATCACTACCACCTCGACGCCTTGCGCGGTTTTCAGCTGTGGAATGTCTGCCGGCTGAATGTCCCGATAGCTGGCCGGATCGAGCTTGTGCTTGCCTGGCAGGTTCAGCCACAGCTGGAAGCCGCGCATCACGCCTTTTTCCTGCTCCGGCATCTCGCTGTGGATGATGCCCTTGGCGGCGGTCATCCATTGCACGCCACCGCCTTCCAGCAAACCGACGTTACCCAGATGGTCCTCATGACGCATGCGCCCTTCGAGCATGTAGGTCACGGTTTCGAAGCCACGGTGCGGGTGGGGTGGGAAGCCGGCAATGTAGTCGTCGGGATTTTCCGAGCCGAACTCGTCGAGCATCAGGAACGGGTCGAAGCGTTCGACGCCTGCGCCACCAAATACCCGGGTCAGCTTGACCCCGGCGCCGTCGGACGCAGGTTGGCCGGTATGCAGGCTAAGCACTTTGCGAAATTGAGTCATCGGTGCAACTCCTCGATCAGAGTGGAATGGCGCCATGCTATGCCAGACGGACTGATCAATGGTTGCGAATTTTGCGGAGGTTTAATCGGGTTGTTCGATGTGTTGGCGGCAAAGCAAAAGACCGCAGCCGGCGCCGGCCCCTACACTCGATGCGCTTATGTAGGAGCTGGCGAAGCCTGCGATCTTTCAACCCTGGATCAGAAGTGGTACTTCACCAGCAGGCTCGTGGCGCTCTGATTGGTGGTGAAGTCCTTCGTGTCTTCGATGGCGTATTTGTTTTTCCAGTAATCGTACTCGACACCGACGTACAGCTGCTTCTCGCCCCAATGCAAGGCTTTGCCCAGGTCGTATTTGATCTGCGGGTTGAAGTGCAGGTTGGCGTGGTAGGTGCCTTGGCTGTTCTTGTCGTTGTCGACCACCCAGTCCATGAACCCGTCGATCAGCACGCTGGAGCTGCCCACCGGGATGGTGTAGGACCACACCGGAGTGATCTGCCAGATGTTGTTACCCGGGCGTTTGTCGTCGGTGTGGCGATTGTAGAAGTTCAGCTGGAAGTAATCGAAACCGGGAATGGCCAGGTCGAAACCCGGACCGATCAGGTAGGAGTTGACGTCGCCTTCGCCGGTTTCGTAGGTCATGGCCAGCAGGACGTCCTTGATCGGGCCGAACTCGAGTTTCTGGTCGAAGATCTTGCCGAACGACAGACGCGGGCTGAACTCACCGTAGTACGTGTTATTACCGAGGTAAGCGTCAGGTTTACCGTTGTAGAAAATCTTGTCGATGAACAGGAAGTTGTCCCCGTATTTCCAGGCATCGGCGTGCTCGAAGGTCACGGTTTGCTGGATGCTCGGGTTGACTTTGAAGTCTTTGCCATAGAGATAGGTCAGGCTGTTGTTCTGCCACTGCAGCAGGTCGCCGGCCATTGCCTGCCCCCCAGCCAGCAAGGATCCAGCGAGCATCAGGCTAGTGCACGTACGGTTCATTCGGTTGCTCCCAAAGTAAGTAGTTCCACGTTTTTTTTTAAGTCGGCGCTCTGCTGTGGCGCCTGTTTTTCGTTGCTGTAAACGATCATCCGGTCGGTCGGTTTCAGCGCTCCGGCGAGCGCTGAGTCAAGGCTTTTAGAACGCGAAAGAATGCCTGCTCGGCTGTTCGGAAACAGTCGATCAAGCGTCCGTTCGGTTTTTATTGGAGTGTGCCGCGTGACCGTCAAGAGCCTGGATAAGCTGGCTATCTGGTCAGGAATTAATCCCGGGCTTTTTTTTAGAGCCGATTCAGGCGGCCTCGGAGAATACTGACTCGCGCACCATGGCTCAAGCGCCCCGCAACGGAGCGCCGCTATCAAGTTTGTCACTGTGTTGCTCCTCGAATGTTTTTATTGTTAAGGCGCAGACAGCCGCTGACGGCGACCGGACGTATCGCCGGCCGGTCTGTCATGCGGGTATTTCGTGTCACGGGTGAAACCGGATAACGATGGAAGGACGGGCGGACCGTCCGCTTATCCGTCAGTGCTGATGAGCGTGGCACTCGTTGTTGGTGGCTCGTTCTGCGCCGCCGAGGATGTTGAACAGCAGGTTCAACGAGAGGGCGCTGAGGGTCGCCATGGCAATGCCGCTGTGGGTGATCGGGCTCATCCACAACGGCAAGTGGGCGAAGAATTTCGGACGAACCACCGGGATCAGCCCCATGCCGATACTCACCGCCACCAGCAATTGGTTGCGACGGTCGGCGATGTCGGCTTCCTGGAGAATCTTGATCCCGGTAGCCGCGACCATGCCGAACATCGCAATCGCCGCGCCGCCGAGTACCGCCGGTGGAATCGATGCCACCAGAAAGGCCGCTTTGGGCAGCAGGCTCAGTACCACCAGCAAGCCACCGGCAACGATGGTCACCGAGCGGCAGCGCACGCCGGTCATTTGCACCAGGCCGATATTCTGGGCAAACGAGGAATGGGTGAACGTGTTGAAGAACCCGGCGAAGAATGACGCGCCGGCATCACACAGCAAACCGCGGCGGAGCATCCGTGGGCAGACTTCCTGGCCGGTAATCTTGCCCAGGGCGAGGAACATTCCGGTGGACTCGACGAAGATGATCACCACCACCAGACACATTGAAAGGATCGGCGCGAGATGGAATTGCGGCATGCCGAAATGCAGCGGGGTGACGATTTGCACCCACGGCGCCTGCGCCATGCCGCTGAGGTCGACCATGCCGATCAGGCCGCAGAGGATGTAACCCAGGCCCATGCCGATCAGTACCGAAATGTTCACCCAGAAACCGCGCATGAAGCGGTGGATCAGCAAGATGGTGCCCAGCACCAGCGCGGCGATGGTCAGGTAGACGGGGGAGCCGAATTGCGCGGCAGCGTTGCCGCCACCCGCCCAGTTCACGGCCACGGGGAACAGCGACAAACCGATCGAGGTGATGACCGTGCCGGTCACCAGCGGCGGGAAGAACCGCACCACCTTGGACATGAACGGCGCGATGAGCATGCCGAAGAACCCGGCGGCGATGGTCGCGCCGAAGATCCCTTGCAGGCCGATGCCAGGCATGCCAGCCATTGCTACCATGCTGCCGACCGCCGCGAAACTGGCGCCCATCATCACCGGCATGCGAATGCCCATGGGACCGATACCCAGTGATTGCACGACGGTTGCGATGCCGGCGACCAGCAGGTCGGCGTTGATCAGGAAGGCGATTTCTTCACGACTCAGGCCAGCGGCCTGTCCGATGATCAGTGGCACCGCGATGGCTCCGCCGTACATCAGCAGAACGTGTTGCAGGCCGACCAGAATCAGTTGCAACAGCGGCAGTCGTTGAATCGCGGGTGCGTCGGGGATGCGTGCTTCGGATGACACGGACATGCAACACCTCGGATCTTTTTTATTCTTGTGATTTTGTGCATCAGGTGGACCTGTGGCGAGGGAGCTTGCTCCCGCTGGGTCGCGAAGCGGCCCCGCTTTTCTCCAGGAAGAAAGGGGACTGCTGCGCAGTCCAGCGGGAGCAAGCTCCCTCGCCACAAAAGCCTGCTTGTCACAGGCTTTTGTATTGCTTAATTGGTTCGGGCTCCCTGATTGATCCAGGCGCCGATCAGGTCACGTTCCTGCTGGGTCATCTGCGTGATGTTGCCCAACGGCATGATCTGGCTGGCGACAGCCTGGGCCTGGATCCGCGGGGCCAATTGCTGGATCTGTTGCGGGGTATCGAACATCACGCCAGCGGGTGCCGCGCTGAACAGCGGGCTGGTCGGTTTGGCCGAATGGCAGACCGCACAACGTTCCTGAATCACGCTGTGTACCTTGCTGAAGTCCGGACCGCTTGCCGTCGAAGCTTGCGCCGGTGCCGCAGCGGCGGCCGGAGCGGCTGGTGCTGCTTCAGCGGGTTTGGCGCCACCGCCGAGGGCGGTTTCGGGCAGCGGTTGGTACTCGATCTTCGCCGGTGCCTTGGCCACTTCCGGGGTGTTCATCGGCGCTGGGCCGGTGACGTAGGCCAGGCAGATCATGCCTACTGCCGCGACAGGCAGGGTCCAGGCGAACTTGTGGCTTTCGTGGCGGGTGTTGAAATAGTGACGCACCAACACCGCGAGTACCGCGATCCCGGCCAGGATCAACCAGTTGTACTGGCTGCCGTAAGTGCTCGGGAAGTGGTTGCTGATCATGATGAACAGTACCGGCAAGGTGAAGTAGTTGTTGTGCCGTGAACGCAGCAAACCCTTGGCTGGCAGTGCCGGATCCGGCGTGCGGTTCTCGGCGATGGCCGCCACCAGTGCCCGTTGGGCCGGCATGATGATGCGGAACACGTTACCGACCATGATGGTGCCGATGATGGCGCCAACATGCAGGTACGCACCGCGACCGCTGAACACTTTGCTGAAGCCGTAAGCGGCGCCAATGATCAGCACGAACAGAATGAACCCGAGCAGGGCAGGGCGTTTACCCAGGGCCGAGTCGCACAGGAACGAGTAGATGAACCAGCCGATGAACAACGAGCCAAGACCGATGGCCACGCCTTCCGGTCCGCTCAGGCTGCTGCCCGGTGCCAGCAGGTACAGCGTCGGGTTGGAGTAGAACACCACGCACAGCAGCGCGATCCCCGACATCCAGGTGAAGTAGGCTTCCCATTTGAACCAGTGCAGGTTGTCCGGCATGGTCGGTGGGGCCAGTTTGTATTTCTCCAGGTGGTAGATCCCGCCACCGTGAATTGCCCAGAGATCGCCCGCCAGGCCGTTTTTCGGGTTGACCCGATTGAGGTTGTTTTCCAGCCAGACAAAGTAGAACGACGCGCCGATCCAGGCCACGCCAGTGATCATGTGAACCCAGCGCACGCTCAGGTTCAGCCATTCCAACAGATGTGCTTCCACAGTCTTTACCTCTCGCCTGTCACTCTTGTTGTCGAGTGATCAGACCTTCTCTTATTGGTGGGGGGCGAGGATCAAACGCTCATCCTCTTTGAAAAAATGCTCATCGCAGTTATTGCCTGTGCCACTGCGATCAACCACCAGGAAGTCATCCCGCTTTTCGATCGTCAGCACCGGGTGGTGCCAAACGCCGCGATGGTAATTAATGCCCTGCCTGCCGTTGGTGACGAAGGCGCGGACCAAGCCTGATACAGGTTCATCGCCAAGTGGCGCGACCACGATCAGAAAGGGGTTGCCGAGCAGCGGAATGAAAGCCTGGCTGCCCAGCGGATGGCGCTCCAGCATGCAGACGGTCAGCGGCATGTCCTGCGCGTCGGCGCGGAAGATGCTGATGATCGCCTTGTCTTCTGGCGTGGCGGTTTCCACCGTCGCCAGTTTGTGAAAGCGCATGGTCGAACCGTTGTTGATCATGAAGTGATCGCTGCCATCGGTTTCGATCACGTCACCGAAAGGGGCGAAGGCTTCTTTGGTCAGCGGTTCAATCGTCAATGTGCGCATGCTGGTCTTCTTAATCCAAAATTCTGTGTTGTTTATTGTGGCGAGGGAGCTTGCTCCCGCTGGACTGCGCAGCAGTCCCGATTCTTTTTAAACAAAGAGCGGGGCCGCTTCGCAGCCCAGCGCGAGCGTGCTCCCTCGCCACAGGTTCAGCGCTTATTTCGCGACTTTGCCTAGTACACGCAAGCGGCTCACGCCACCGTCCGGGAACACGTTCAGACGGATGTGGGTGATCGGGCCCAGGGCCTTGATCTGCTCGGCGAAGGTGTGTTCGGCGTGCATTTCCAGTTTCTGCGCTGGCAGCAATTCGCGCCAGAACAGCGACTGGGTTTCGATCTGGCTGTCGGTGCCGCCCTTGACGAACGCGCCCTGGATCGAGCAGGTGTCCGGGTAGTTGCCCTTGAAGTGCAGGGTGTCGACGATGATTTTTTCGATCTCGCCCGGGTGGCCCAGCGCGACGATGACCCAGTCATTGCCCGGAGTGCGACGACGTGCGGTTTCCCAGCCATCGCCCATATTGATGCCGCGACCCGGGTTGAGGATGTTGCTCATGCGACCGAAGTGTTCGTCGGAGCAAGCCAGGGCGCGACCGCCGTTCAGGGCTGCGGCCAGGTCAATTTGCTCGTTGTCGCCAACCGTCGACCAGTCGCGGTACGGAATGCCGTACACGCGCAGACGGGCGACACCGCCGTCCGGGTAGATGTTGAAGCGCAGGTGGCTGAAGGCCTGGTCGTTGTTGATTTCGTGGTAGTGGTGGCTGTTGCCTTGCAGCTCGACGGCCGACAGCACTTCAACCCACTGAGTGGTTTCAGTCGGCTCGCCGGAGGCCACGAAGCAGGCTTCCAGGGAGGCAGATGGCGGGTAGTTGCCGGTGAAGAATGAAGTGTCGATGTCCACGCCCTTGATCGAGCCTGGCACGCCGAGACGGATCACCGCGCTGTCGTAGCCTTCGAAGCGCTTGCGGCGCGATTCCCAGCCATCCATCCACTTGCCGTTGTCATCGAACACGCCTTCTTTCCATACGGCCGGGGTTGGCTGGAACAGGCGGTTGGCATCAGCGAACCAGTCATCGGTGACCGAGATGATTTTGGTGCCCAGGCGGGCGTCGGCCAGGTTGACGAACTTCTCGAAAGGTACGGCGTAAGCTTTCATTCTTCTTGTCTGCCTTTAATTGAAGTGGCTTGGGATGCTTGCAGGGCCCTGGGCGTTTTTCACGTTCATTCACGCTCGGGTCATGTTCGCTAAAGAGTCAGTAATCGGAACAGCGCAATCTTGTTGATCTCCGCCAGCGCGCATTTGAATTCGGTGTCTGCCGAGTTGTGAATGCGCGTTTCGAACGCAGCGAGGATCTGATGCCGGTTGCTGCCTTTTACCGCCATGATGAAGGGAAACTTGAACTTGGCTTTGTAGGCGTCGTTCAACTCGGTGAAGCGCTGGAACTCTTCGCTCGTGCATTGGTGAATACCGGCGCCAGCTTGCTCGTTGGTACTGGCTTCGGTCAGTTGGCCCTGGATGGCGGCTTTACCGGCCAGGTCCGGGTGAGCGTTGATCAAGGCCAGCTGGCTGGCGTGATCGGCACAGAGCAGGATATCGCTCATGCGCTGGTGCAGGGTTTCAATCTCGTCGATTGCCGCGTCCTGGCCCAAGTCGAAGGTTTTTTCGGCGACCCATGGCGAATGTTCGTAGATGTCGGCGAAGGCGTTGACGAAGGCGTCGCGGCTCAAGGTCGATGGCTTCAGGGTTTGGAAAGCAGTCATTTCGAAGCCCCTGGGTACGGATGGGTTGCGTGCCAGTGGCGGGCAATATCGACCCGGCGGCTGAACCAGACCTGCTCATGGCTTTTTGCGTATTCGATAAACCGCTTGAGTGCGGCCAGGCGGGCAGGGCGACCGATCAGGCGGCAGTGCAAACCGATGGAGAGCATTTTTGGCGATTCGGCACCTTCGGCGTAAAGCACGTCGAACGCGTCCTTGAGGTACTGGTAGAAATCGTCGCCCTTGTTGAAACCCTGAACCTGGGTGAAGCGCATGTCATTGGTGTCCAGGGTGTACGGAATCACCAGGTGCGGCTTGCCGGTCGGGTTGTTCGGCTCCCAGTACGGCAGGTCGTCGTCGTAGGTATCGCAGTCGTACAGGAAGCCGCCTTCTTCCATCACCAGCCGACGGGTGTTCGGCCCGGTACGGCCGGTGTACCAGCCCAGCGGGCGCTCGCCGCTGATTTCGGTGAGGATGCGGATCGCTTCGAGCATGTGCTCGCGTTCCTGTGCTTCGTCCATGTACTGGTAGTCGATCCAGCGATAGCCATGGCTGCAAATCTCGTGGCCGGCTTGAACCATGGCGCGGATCACGTCCGGGTGGCGCTGGGCGGCCATGGCCACGGCGAAGATGGTCAGCGGAATGTCGAATTCCTTGAACAGCTTGAGGATCCGCCAGACGCCGGCACGGCTGCCATACTCGTACAGCGACTCCATGCTCATGTTGCGCTCGCCTTGCAACGGCTGCGCCGAGACCATTTCCGAGAGGAAGGCTTCCGACTCTTTATCGCCGTGCAGGATGTTGCGCTCGCCGCCTTCCTCGTAATTGAGCACGAAGGACAAGGCAATGCGGGCATTGCCCGGCCAGTGTGGGTGGGGAGGGTTACTGCCGTAACCGATCAGGTCGCGTGGGTAGTCAGCGCTCACTGCAGTCTTCCTTCTTATTCGGGGTTACTTATTCGCGATAAGGGGTGTGTGGCGGCCTGAAGGTGAGGTGACAGGCTGGCGTCACAGCGATGGACTGATTGTATACAACTTTATATTCACTTTGTAAGCCTGATTTTTTGCATTTTTCATCAACTGTCATCTTTTCAGGGGGCTGCAAGAAACCTGCCTGAGTGGTCAGCTAATGGATGGAAGGTCCTCTGATCTTATGGTTCAGCGTCAGATTCGCCGAGAAACCATGGACGGCGAGTGCTGTGGTAAAAATGTCGTTTTTATTGTGTACAATTTTTTTAAAAAGTGTCTTAATCAGTCGCTTGCCGCCGCTTTTCGTGCTCCGAAAAGGTGCGGTCTCCTTTTTAACTGACTCCGGGAGGCGCGAGGCCTGGCTGCTGAAACGCAGGCAGGCGCGCAGAATCAATGGGACGTTTGACTACACACGTTTTGGACGCAGCACACGGTTGCCCGGGCAGCTCGATCAAGGTCGAGTTGTACCGCGTTGAGGGTTCGCAGCTGGAATTGGTCGCCAGTGCACTGACCAACAGCGACGGCCGTTGCGACGCACCCTTGTTGCAAGGCGATGACTACCGTTCCGGGGTTTATCAGCTGCAGTTTCATGCCGGCGATTACTACCGCGCGCGCGGTGTACAGCTGCCGGAGCCGGCCTTTCTGGATGTGGTGGTGCTGCGCTTCGGCATCTCGGCAGAGCAGGATCACTACCATGTGCCATTGTTGATTTCGCCCTACAGCTATTCGACCTACAGAGGAAGCTAGGACTTTCCCTCAGCTATCTTTCTCAGAAGCGACTGCGCATATAGCTTCTTTGGTCTTTCGCCCGCTCACACTGCGGGCTTTTTTTCGTCTTGAGAAATGTAGAGTCTGGGATGACGCCATCGCGGGCAAGCCTTGCTCCTACAGATCTTGAGTTGTTCTCGATATTTACGAACGACATAAATCTGTAGGAGCAAGGCTTGCCCGCGATGCTTTTAGCGGCTCAACAGGGAGGCAGCACCCGCGCCACTGAACAGCCCGGCACTGATCCGGTTGAACCAGCTCTGGCCCTTGCCGCTGCGCAGATACCGCGCCGCACCATGCGCACCGAGGCCGTAGGCCACCTTGCAGCACAGATCCAGCACGGTCCAGGTGGCGATCATGATCAGCAACTGCGGCAGGAAGGGTTGCTGTGCGCTCAAGAACTGCGGCAGGAAGGCGGCGAAGAACAGAATGTCTTTCGGGTTGCTGGCACCCAGCACGAACGCGCGCCCGAACAGTGCACGAAAGCGCGGTGTCGGCGCGGTCTGGGGCACTTCGGCGCCGACCGATGGCTGGCGCGATTGCTGCCAGCTTTGCCAGGCGAGGTAGAACAGGTACAGCGCGCCGACAATCTTCAGCGCACTGAAGAGTTGCTCCGAAGCCAGCAGCAGGGCGCCCAGACCCAATGCCGATGCGCTCAGCAGGCAGATCGAGGCAAATACGCCGCCGAGAAACGCCGGGTAAGAACGCCGCAGACCATAATTCAGACTGTTGCTGATCATCAGCAACGACAGTGGCCCCGGGATCAGGATCACCACCAGTGCAGCGCCGCTGAACAGCAGCCAGGTTTCCAGACTCATCACTTTCCTCCCTATGTGCAAAAGCCCCACCCGACGGGGTGAGGCTGGTTTGAAACGCGTACCGCTTACAAGAAAATGAACTTGGCGATAAAGATCGCGCACAGCACCCAAAGACTGATGGAAATTTCCTTGTGTTTACCCGTACCGGCCTTGAGCACCACGTAGGTGATAAAGCCCAGCGCGATACCGTCGGCAACCGAGAAGGTCAGCGGCATCATGATGGCCGTGACGATCGCCGGAATGCTGTCGGTGGCTTCACTCCATTTGATGTGCTCCAGGCCGCTCATCATCAGCATGGCCACGTAGATCAGCGCACCGGCGGTGGCGTAAGCGGGGATCATGCCAGCCAGCGGCGCGAAGAACATCGCAGCAATAAATAGCACACCTACGGTCACTGCGGTAAGACCGGTACGACCACCGGCGGCCACACCCGCGGCACTTTCCACGTAACTGGTGACTGGCGGCACACCGACCATCGCCCCGAACACGCTCGACGCACTGTCTGCTTTCAATGCTCGGGAGAGGTTTTCGATCTTCCCGTCCTTGCCGACCAAACCTGCCCGTTGCGCCACGCCCATCAAGGTCCCGGCGGTATCGAACATGTGCACGAAGAGGAACGCCAGCACCACGCTGATCATGCTGACGTTGAACACGCCGGCGATGTCCATGGCCATCCAGGTCGGTGCCAGGCTCGGCGGGGTCGACATGATGCCGCTGTAGTGCACCAGGCCCAGACCCCAACCGGCGAGAGTTACGGCGATGATGCTGATCAGGATTGCACCGAACACGCGGTGGTAACTGAGTACGGCAATCATCAGGAAGCAGACGGCGGCCAACAGCGGACCAGGGTCACGCAGATTGCCCAGCTTGATCAGCGTGGCCGGGCTGGCGACGATGATACCGGCGGTTTTCAGGCCGATGATCCCCAGGAACAAGCCAACGCCTGCGCCCATGGCGAAGCGCAAGCTCACCGGAATACTGTTGAGCAGCCATTCCCGTACGCGCGATAGCGTCAGGAACATGAACAGCACACCGGAAATGAACACCGCGCCCAGTGCCGCTTCCCAGTGGTAACCCATGGTGCCGACTACGGTGTAGGTAAAGAAGGCGTTCAAGCCCATGCCTGGCGCGAGGCCGACGGGCCAGTTGGCGTACAGACCCATCAACAGGCAACCGAGCGCAGCCGCGATGCAAGTCGCGACGAAGGCGGCGCCGTGGTCGATCCCGGCGTCCGCCATGATGTTGGGGTTGACGAAGATGATGTAGGCCATGGTGATGAAGGTGGTAATACCTGCGATCAACTCGGTCTTCACCGTGGTGCCATGCAAGCTGAGTTTAAAAATGCGCTCCAGCCAGCCATTGCGTAACGGCGGCGAGAGTTCCAGCGTCGAGGCTTCGGATTTGCGGCTTTCCACAGCGAGTACTCCTCAAGAGTTTTATTGTTATTTCCAGAGCCGGACACATGAGGTGGGCAGCGGCTCTTTGAGGTACTTGCGAATTTGTTGACCGCTTGGTCAGGAACTCGCACGAAACGGATTATGCTTTTGTATACAAATAAAGCAAATAATGTTTTTGATTTTGTAGACGAAAAGTCTGGAGAGAAAGCTATATGCAGGGGATAGGGCTGTTCCGTAGCGGCTGGCGAAGCCTGCGTTCGAGCGCGCAGCGGTCGTAAAATCCAACTCAACTCTATGGTTTATCGGGGGGAACCCTACGACTGCTTCGCAGCCGAACGCAGGCTTCGCCAGCTGCTACGAAAGCGTGGTTTAGCGGTTTTCGCCCAGCGCTTTGTTCACCGCCAACCAGCCATCCACCGCCGCCTCGCCAGCCTCGGCAAACACTCGCTCAAGCAATTTCACTTGCTCACGCCGCAGCGACTCCTCGAACCGCGCGCCGTCGACGGTCAGCTCCAGCAGGCGTTTACGCTTGTCGGTCGCTGACGCCACGCTGTCCACCAGGTGCATTTCCACCAACTGACGCAGCGGAATGTTCAGCGCCTGCTTGCTCACACCGAGTAGTGCGAGCAATTCCTTGACGCTCAGGGCTGGGTAGCGGGCGATGAAAAACACGATGCGCTGATGCACGCGGCTCAAACCGCGCCGCTCAAGCATTTCGTCGGCTTTGGCAGTAAAGGCCTGGTAGCCGAAGAAGAACGCTTCCATGGCGGTTTGCTGGGTGCTTTGGTTTTTAAGGTCAAGCATATTGACGTATCTGCTCGCGCTGTCGTAATTTCGGTCAAGTAGTTTGACTTAATTTCCTTGGCCTTCGCTACCGGTGACCCCCATGGCTTTTTCCGAACGTGTCTCGCGCCTTAAAAGTTCTTTGATTCGTGAAATCCTTGCCGCGGCTCAGCGCCCGGAAGTGATGTCGTTTGCCGGTGGCCTGCCTGCCGAAGCCATGCTGCCGAAGGTCGAGTGGGCTGACATGCCGTTGTCCATGGGCCAATACGGCATGAGCGAAGGCGAACCGGCATTACGCGAAGCGCTGGCGGCTGAGGCCCGGGCCTTGGGCGTACCGTGTGAGGCGAGTCAGGTGTTGGTGGTCAGCGGCTCCCAGCAAACCCTGGATCTGGCGGCCAAGCTGTACATCGACAAAGGCACCGAGATCATGCTCGAAGCGCCGACCTATCTGGCGGCGCTGCAAATCTTCCAGCTGTTCGGCGCTGACTGTCTGACCGTGCCGCTGGAGGCTGACGGCCCGAACCTGAATGAGCTGCGCGCGCGCCTGGAAAAACATCACCCGGCGTTCATCTATCTGATCCCGACGTTCCAGAACCCCTCGGCCGTGCGCTACAGCGAAGCCAAGCGCGATGCAGTGGCAGCGTTGCTCGATGAATTCGGCGTGACCCTGATCGAAGACGAACCCTACCGTGAACTGACCTTTGATGGCGGCAGCGCGACGCCCATCGTCAGTCGCTTGAAGAAGGCCAGCTGGATCTACACCGGCACCGTGTCCAAGACCTTGCTGCCTGGCTTGCGCGTCGGCTATTTGATCGCCAGCCCGGACCTGTTCCCGCACCTGCTGCGACTCAAGCAATCGGCTGACTTGCACACCAACCGTGTTGGCCAATGGCAGGCGTTGCAATGGATTGGCAGCGAGAAGTTTCGCGATCACCTGAGTGAGCTGCGGGACTTCTACCGGGTTCGGCGTGACGCCTTCCAGTTGGCACTGGAAACCCATTTCTGCGATCTGGCCGAGTGGAGTGTACCGCAAGGCGGGCTGTTTTTCTGGTTGATCCTGAAGCAGCCATTGGACACCCGGACCTTGCTGAACGAGGCGTTGGCGCAGAACGTGGCCTTTATGCCGGGGGAGCCGTTCTTCTCTGAACCGGACAACAATCCGGGGCATCTGCGGCTGAACTTCAGCCACATCGATCCGGCGCGGCTGGACGAAGGGCTTAAACGATTGGCTGGAGTAGTGCGTCAGGCACAGGCTGCTCAGGCTGCGTGAGGGAAGGTTAAAAACCAATAAACCGGCGAATGAGCCGGTTTATTTTTTCTGAGTTTTACGGTATCTGTGCGGGCCTCATCGCGGGCAAGCCTTGCTCCTACGGATGAGGGGCGTCCGCAAATGTTGTGATCACCGCTGCCTTTGTAGGAGCAAGGCTTGCCCGCGATAGCGCCCTCAAAAACACCACAAAACCATCAGGCTGTCGCGAAGCGCTTGTCCAGATAATCAATGATCACCTTGGATTCATACATCCAGGTAGTCTGGCCATTCTCTTCGATACGCAGGCACGGCACCTTGATCTTGCCGCCTTGCTCAAGCAGGGTTTGGCGATCCTGTTCGTTGTTCTTCGCATCACGCAAAGCCACCGGCACATTCAGGCGGCGCAGGGTGCGGCGGGTTTTCACACAGAACGGGCAGGCGTGGAACTGATACAGCGTCAGGCCTTTCGCTACGTTTTCGACCTGGGCCTGAGCGGCAGCGGGGCGCTTCTTTTTGCTCGGGCGGGTGAGGAAGTCGATGAAAATGATCAGCTGGCCGAGGCCGACACGAAGCGCTTTTACTAACACGGTATAAGCCTCACGGGCGAATGAAGAAAGGCGCGCAGCTTACCTGATTTTTCACAGGCGAAAAAAAACCGGCGATGAATGCCGGTTTTCTTCGTACAGCGATTACTTGATCAGGCTGAGAAACTCGCTGCGGGTCGCCGCGTTTTCGCGGAACTCACCAAGCATCACCGAGGTGATCATCGACGAGTTCTGTTTCTCTACACCGCGCATCATCATGCACATGTGCTGGGCTTCGATCACCACCGCCACGCCCAGGGCGCCAGTCACTTGCTGGACAGCCTCGGCGATCTGCCGGCTAAGGTTTTCCTGGATCTGCAGGCGGCGGGCGTACATATCGACGATCCGCGCGACTTTCGACAGGCCCAGCACCTTGCCACTCGGGATATAGGCCACGTGGGCCTTGCCGATGAATGGCAGCAAGTGGTGTTCGCACAACGAGTAGAGCTCGATGTTCTTGACCAGCACCATTTCGCTGTTGTCGGAGCTGAACAAGGCACCGTTGGTGACTTCTTCGAGCGTCTGCTCATAACCGCGGCAAAGGTACTGCATGGCTTTGGCGGCACGCTTCGGCGTGTCGAGCAGACCTTCGCGGGTGGCGTCTTCGCCAAGCTGGCCGAGGATCGCCGTGTAATTCTGTTCCAGGGACATGAAACTACCTGTGGGATTTTACGCAAAGGGCAAGGGTACGGCGGCGGACACGGCGCTGCAAGCGTAGCGCATCAGCTTTACTCGTCGCGACCTTCCATCATGGTCCGTTTGAGCATCACATAAACCGCTCCGGCACCGCCGTGTCTGGCCTGGCACGAGGTGAAGCCAAGCACCTGCGGATGCTGGCGCAGCCACGTGTTGACGTGACTTTTGATCATCGGCCGCTTGCCGTCCAGGCGTACAGCCTTGCCGTGAGTCACGCGCACGCAGCGGATTTCGAATTTTGTTGCTTCGGCGAGAAAAGCCCACAGCGTCTCGCGGGCTTTTTCGACGGTCATGCCGTGCAGGTCGAGGCTGCCTTCGAACGGGATCTGCCCGACCTTCAACTTGCGCATCTGGCTTTCCTGCACGCCGTCACGCGCCCACATCAGCTCGTCTTCCGGACCGACATCGATCACGAACTGATCGGACAGACCGTCAACGGTGGTGGCATCGGTGCGCACGGTGGCGGCTTGACGCAGCTTGGCGATGTGCGCGCGGTCAGCCTTGGGTTTGCCGGTTTCGGCGCGATCGTGCTTGATCGGCTTGACGCCTTGGATCGCGCTTTTGAACAGGGAAAAATCGTCGTCTTGCATGTCAGCCTCCGCGAAGGGCGGCCAGTTTACCCAAGTCGAGGTGAATCGGGCGCGTCAAAACGCAACGCGCGCCACTCAGTCATGTTTTTTCATCAAATGCGGAGCCAGGTTCAGCTCACGCGGTTGGCGCATCCGGCGACGGCAGCGACGCCACAACGCGACACCGACATACAGCAGCAACAGGCCAAGCGCCAAGACCACCGCGGCGCCGGCCGGGCTGGTGTTCAACTCGCCAAGAGCCGGCGGGTGGCCCAACAGGCTGGCGGCACCGGCCAGCGCCAGAAACACGCCGAGGGTTGCCAGCAGCGCGGAAAATGCCGCACCAAAACGATAACGCCAGTTGCGCGGGCCTTTGGGCCGCAAGCGGCGAGCGTCAAAACCATCGGATTTCTTCATTCCGACCTTCCTCAATGGGTATCGGCCCTTCGACCGGGAGTTGACCGGGTGGTTCCTGAGGCTAAGGCAATTGCGGGGAATGAGCGGTTTTTGCGGATGAGCGGCTGCGTTGGCCGCTCATCAAGCGCTTGATCAGATCAGTTCCTGAGTCTGGGCGAGGGTCGCGAAATTGTCGGCCATGATCGCCATTTCAGTCTGCTGGACATGTTCGGCGCTGAGGACGCCACCTTTGAAAGGCAGGTCCCGGGTGGCACAGGCGTCTTCGACCAGGGTGCAGCGAAAGCCCAGGTTCTTGGCGGCGCGCACGGTGGTGCTGACGCTGGAGTGACTCATGAAACCGCAGACGATCAGGTCCAGCGAGCCGAGGTCTTGCAGGCGTTTTTCCAACGGGGTGCCGTGGAACGCACTGGGCAGCAATTTACCGATGACAGTTTCGTCAGCCAGTGGCTCAAGGCCCGGGATGAATTCACCGCGTTCGCCTTGTGGGTCGAACAGGCCACCGACGGTGCCGAGGTGGCGTACATGGACGATCGGCCGACCCGCCTTGCGGGCAGCCGCGAGCAGTTGCTTGATATTGTCGACGGCGGCGTCCATGCCGGAAAGGGCCAGGGGGCCGCTCAAGTATTCTTTCTGGGCATCGATGATCACCAGCGTCGCATGGGCCAGATTGGCCGGCGCGTAACCACGACCGCTGAGTTGAAACATCGTTTTTGGAACGGACATTCTGGGGCTCCTTCGAGTGGGGCTTTTGCGACATTGTCCTCTGGCTGAGCGCTTCTGTGAATCGCTACCATCGTAGGCACCGTCGTTGCTGGCCTGCAGCCTGTCAAGAGCTGAGCAGATGTTCAATCAAAAGCTGAAAATCAGGATCAATCCTACATCCGTCCGGTGATTTTCTTGCGTCGTCGGGGCGGGTTTAGGCTGTTAGAATCGCCAGTCGTTTTTTCAGGAGTTTGCCCCGTGATCACTTCCCGCCTGCGCACCTTGCGCGACCACATTCGTTGGGCTGTCAGCCGTTTTCATGGGGAGGATCTGTTTTTCGGCCATGGGACCGACAACGCCTGGGACGAAGCCCGTCAACTGGTGTTGGGGGCGTTGCACCTGCCGTGGGAAATCGCCGATAGCTACCTGGACTGCCGTCTTGAAGACGACGAACTGGTCAACCTGCAGCGCTTGCTCAAGCGTCGAATCGAGGAGCGCATCCCGACGGCTTACCTGTTGGGCGAAGCCTGGTTCTGCGGGATGTCGTTCATCGTTGACGAGCGTGTATTGATTCCGCGTTCGCCGATTGGCGAACTGATCGAAAAACGTTTCGAGCCGTGGCTGGGCGCCGAGCCTGCACGGATTCTCGACCTGTGCACCGGTTCCGGTTGCATCGGCATAGCCTGCGCCTACGAGTTCCAGAACGCTGAAGTGGTGTTGGCGGACCTGTCTTTCGAAGCGCTGGAAGTGGCCAATCAGAACATCGAGCGCCATGGCGTCGATGAGCGCGTGTACACCGTTCAGGGCGATGGCTTCGACGGTTTGCCAGGGCAGCGTTTCGACTTGATCGTGTCCAACCCGCCTTACGTTGATGCCGAAGATTTTGCCGACATGCCGGACGAATACCAGCATGAGCCCGAACTGGGTCTGGCCTGTGGCGACGATGGTTTGAACCTGGTGCGGCGCATGCTCGCCGAAGCGGCGGATCACCTGACCGAGAAGGGCTTGCTGATCGTTGAAGTCGGCAACAGCCAGGTGCACGTCGAGGCGTTGTACCCGGAAGTCGATTTCGCCTGGCTGGAATTCGAGCGCGGCGGTCACGGTGTGTTCATGCTCAGCGCCGAGCAATGCCGCCAGCATCAGGCGTTGTTCGCTGCCAGGGTTTAATGTGGTGAACGTGGCGAGGGAGCTTGCTCCCGCTGGGCTGCGCAGCAGCCCCCGACCTTGTTTTCTCAACGATGAGGTAACAGGATTGCGAGCGCTTCGCGCTCGAGCGGGAGCAAGCTCCCTCGCCACAAGAGCCTCAGCAAGCTCCCTTGCCACAAGAACCACAGCAAACTCGGGTTTTTAGCGGTGCGTAGCAATCCAGATCAGCAGTCCCGCCTGGAACACCGAAAACGCCACCAGACAGGTGATGGTGAAACGTAGCCCGGTGTCCTCGCGTTTGTATTTGCTGACTTTCTCTTCCTGCTTTTGCAGTTTGACTTCCTGCTCCGCCAGATTCTGCTCGGCTTGCTGCAGCATCTGCGCGGCTTCGAGGATTTCCACGAATTGCAGTTTTTCGGAGTTCCAGTCGCCGAGCAGATCGCCGACCTTTACCTCTTTGACGCTGCCCTTCAAATGCTGGGCGTCGGCGTAGACCACGTCAAAGCCATGCACGCGCAGGAAGTGGTCGCGGCGCAGGCGGGTGTCTTCGTTGAGGGCGTCCTTGTTGTTCAGGTCAGCACCGTCGACGGTGTAGCTCGACCACTTTTTCTTCGCCCACGTAATGCCTTGAGCGGCCAGAAAACGGCCAATGCCACGGTTCAGCGGTTCAATCTGCAGACCGCTGTCGGGACCGAAGTGCACGCGACGGTTCTCATGATCGACCCAGACGTCCAGGTGGTTCTGTTCTTTGCGCACCCGTTGACCGGGCAGTGAAATGCTCATGCGCAGCAGGCTGCGTTCTTTGCTGTTGCGCTCGGCATAACCGAACTCGACAAAGCGCAATGGCCGCCCACCGGTCGCTCGATCGGTTTTCAGCGGCGCCAGGCGAAGCATCTTGTGGTGCTCGGCCTGGACGTCCGACCACGGCAGGTCGACCACTTCAGTGGCGGTGGTTTGCGGCGCAGTGTCGGGTGAATTCTGGGTATCAGTCATAACGGCGAGATCCTGTCCAAGCCCTGCTTGGCGGCAGCCAATGGGCTGCCGACACAGGCTTATCGGCCGTTTTTTCCAGGACTGGAGGGTAAAACCGGCTTAACTGGCGCGAAGTCCGTCAATAAAGCTCAGGATGCTCGAGCCGAGTTCGACAGCGAGGGGCAGTTGCGGGTCTTTGTAGGAGGCCAATTGCCGTTTGATGTCATTGGGCACGATACGCATCACGTGGTTCATGCCTTCGATCAGCGCCAGTTGGGCATCCGGTTTCGCCGCTTTGAGCATCTGTGCGTCACCGACACCGACCTGCATGTCGTTGCTGCCCTGGATGATCAGCGCCGGCATTTTCAATTTGGCGAAAGCCGCTGCCGGGTCCTGGCGAAACAGGCTGATCAGGTACGGTTGCACGCTGGGACGGAAGATCACCTGCAGCGGCGTCGGAACATGTTCATCGACATGTCCGGCCTTGAGGCTGTCCAGCAGCTCATTGCTGCGCAGCAGCAGATCGGGAGGCATTCGATTGCTCAATTGTTGACGCAAGACCTGATCTACCGGACGGGCGCTACCGGACACGGAGATTACTGCGGCGGCATCGACTTGCGGAGCGGCGAGTGTGGCCACCAGTGCACCTTCACTGTGCCCGAGCAGAATCAATGGCCCCATACGCGGGTCGGACTTGAGTTTCTGGCCCCAGGCCACGGCATCGGCAACGTAGGCCTCAAGGGTCAGATTGCGTTCATCCGGGGTCGCTGCGAGGCTGGCCGCCACGCCGCGTTTGTCGTAACGCACGCTGGCGATGTTGTGTTTGGCCAACACCCAGGCCAGGCGCTTGAGGCTGTCGTTGTTGCCGCCTTCCGGGTTATTGCCGTTACGATCAGTCGGGCCCGAGCCGGAAATGATCAGCACAACCGGCACCGGGCTGTCGGACTTTGGCAGCAACATCGAGCCGAAAAGCTCACCGCTGCCGGTATCCAGACTGATTGGCCGTTGCAGTACAACAGAGGCCTGGGCTGCATTGGAAAGCAGGCCAGTAAACAGGGTAAGGCTCAAGGCAATAACTCGCAGCATCATCACGCCATCATTCAGAAGGTGTCGGTTGGACTTGCAGGCACCGATAAGGTTCGAGGATGAACTAGTTGGATAGCCTGCGTATACTCGCCGACATTACATTTTCAGGTTGAGTCACTCAGCGAATTCACGGAGCGCCCTGCATGTCCGGCAATACCTACGGCAAGCTGTTCACTGTCACCACCGCGGGCGAAAGCCATGGTCCGGCGTTGGTCGCCATTGTCGACGGCTGCCCGCCGGGCCTTGAGCTGTCCCTGGAAGACTTGCAGCGTGATCTGGACCGCCGCAAGCCCGGCACCAGCCGCCACACCACCCAGCGTCAGGAAGCCGACGAAGTCGAAATCCTCTCTGGCGTGTTCGAGGGCCGCACCACCGGTTGCGCGATTGGCCTGCTGATCCGCAATACCGACCAGAAGTCCAAGGACTACTCGGCGATCAAGGACCTGTTCCGCCCGGCCCACGCTGACTACACCTATCACCACAAATATGGCGAGCGCGATTACCGTGGCGGTGGTCGCAGCTCGGCGCGGGAAACCGCCATGCGTGTGGCTGCGGGGGCGATTGCGAAAAAATACCTGGCGACCCAGGGCATCGTCATTCGCGGCTACATGAGCCAGCTCGGGCCTATCGAAATCCCGTTCAAGACCTGGGACTCGGTCGAGCAAAACGCCTTCTTCAGCCCCGACCCGGACAAAGTGCCAGAGCTTGAGGCCTACATGGATCAATTGCGCCGCGACCAGGATTCGGTCGGCGCGAAGATCACCGTAGTCGCCGAAGGCGTGAAG
This sequence comes from Pseudomonas sp. GW822-FHT04C11, assembly GCF_058800905.1. NCBI lineage: Bacteria > Pseudomonadati > Pseudomonadota > Gammaproteobacteria > Pseudomonadales > Pseudomonadaceae > Pseudomonas > Pseudomonas sp. GW822-FHT04C11. The sequence continues at coordinate 93,851 of NZ_JBXAMS010000009.1, forward strand.
CCTGGGCTCGGCGAACCGATCTTCGACCGTCTCGACGCCGAACTGGCCCATGCGCTGATGAGCATCAACGCGGTGAAAGGCGTGGAAATCGGTGCCGGTTTCGCCAGTGTCGCCCAACGCGGCACCGAACACCGTGACGAAATGACCCCGGAAGGTTTCCTCAGCAACAACGCGGGCGGGATTCTGGGCGGCATCTCTTCGGGGCAACCGATCGTTGCGCACCTGGCACTCAAGCCAACGTCGAGCATCACCACGCCGGGCCGTTCGATCGATATCCACGGCAACCCGGTGGACGTTGTTACCAAGGGCCGTCATGACCCTTGCGTCGGCATCCGCGCCACGCCGATTGCCGAAGCGATGATGGCCATCGTCTTGATGGACCACTTGCTGCGCAATCGTGGGCAAAACGCCGACGTGCGCGTCAGCACTCCGGTGCTGGGCCAGCTGTGAAGCCATGCCCTGACGTCGCCGCGGTCTGACGGCCGTGGCGGCGCTTCCATACTGGCGGTTGTCCAGCTTCTATCTGTTCTATTTCGCCTTGCTCGGTTCGACCGCGCCGTTCCTGGCGCTGTACTTCGATCACCTGGGGTTTTCCAGTGCGCGCATAGGCGAACTGGTGGCGATCCCGATGCTGATGCGCTGCGTCGCACCGAATATCTGGGGCTGGCTCGGTGACTACACCGGCCGGCGCCTGGCCATCGTGCGCTTCGGCGCGATCTGTACGCTGCTGACCTTTTCGCTGATCTTCGTCAGCAAAAGCTACGCCTGGCTGGCGATGGTCATGGCGCTGCATGCATTCTTCTGGCACGCGGTATTGCCGCAGTTCGAGGTCATCACCCTCGCGCATTTGCAGGGCCAGACTTCGCGCTACAGCCAGATCCGCTTGTGGGGATCGATCGGTTTCATCATCACCGTGGTTGCGTTGGGGCGGCTGTTTGAATGGTTGAGCCTGGACATCTACCCGGTGACGCTGGTGGTGATCATGGGCGGGATAATCATCAGCAGCCTCTGGGTGCCGAACGCCCAGCCGGCGCAAGGCAATCGGCTGGCGGGCGAGGGCTTTCTCAAGCAACTGCGCAGCCCCGGCGTGTTGGCATTTTATGGCTGCGTGGCACTGATGCAGATGAGCCATGGGCCGTATTACACTTTTCTGACCCTGCACCTTGAACACCTCGGTTACAGCCGCGGCGTGATCGGTATGCTCTGGGCGTTGGGAGTGGTCGCCGAAGTCCTGATGTTTTTGTTCATGAGCAAGATCCTTGGGCGCTTCTCGGTACGCCGGGTGTTGATGGCGAGTTTCCTGCTGGCGGCGTTACGCTGGCTGCTGCTCGGCTCGTTCGCCGAATTCCTGTGGGTGCTGCTGTTTGCGCAGATTCTGCACGCGGCGACCTTCGGCAGTTTTCACGCCGCGGCCATCCATTTCGTGCAACGTAGCTTCGGCGCACGCCAGCAAGGGCAGGGCCAGGCGTTGTACGCGGCACTGGCCGGCACCGGCGGAGCGTTGGGCGCGTTGTATTCCGGTTACAGCTGGAATGCCCTGGGCGCTACATTGACCTTTAGTATTGCCAGCCTCGCAGCGTTCGCTGCAGCCGTTATCATTGCCACACGTATGCAAGAGGACAGGCCATGAGCCTTACCCGTGAACAGCTCGCCCAGCAAATCATCGACGCCGGGCGTTTTTTGTATGGCCGAGGCTGGTCGCCCGCCACCAGCAGCAACTATTCGACGCGACTGTCGGCCACTGAAGCCCTGTTGACCGTTTCCGGTAAACACAAAGGGCAGTTGGGGATGGATGACGTGCTGGCCACGGATATGTCGGGCAGCAGCCTGGAACCGGGCAAAAAGCCGTCTGCCGAAACCCTGCTGCACACCCAGTTATATAATTGGCGTGCCGACATCGGTGCGGTGCTGCACACCCATTCGGTCAATGCCACGGTGTTGTCGCGGCTGCTGCAGGGGCCGGTCATTACGTTTGAAGACTACGAACTGCAAAAAGCCTTCAGTGGGATCTCGACTCATGAGTCCAAGGTGCGGGTGCCGATCTTCGACAACGACCAGGATATCGAGCGCCTGGCGTCCAAAGTCCAGCCATGGCTCGACGACCATCCCGACTGTGTCGGTTACCTGATTCGCGGTCATGGCCTCTACACCTGGGGCCCGAAGATGAGCGATGCGTTGCGGCAGATCGAAGCGTTTGAGTTCCTGTTTGAATGCGAGCTGAAAATGCGCGCGTTGATTAACCGTTAAGGCCTACTTCACCTGAAGTCGCCAACCGCCTGATGAAACGCGTTGCCTGACCGGTCTGTAAAAGCCGGACGGCAGCGCCGCTAACGAGGAATTGCCAGCATGAGCAGCCTGTCCGTTTACCACGTTTCAAGCCCGGACCTGCCGAACAAGGTCCTGACCCACTTCGACGATATCGCCTCGACCCTGGCCGAAAAAGGTGTGCGCTTCGACCGTTGGCAAGCCGCGGCGAAGATCCAGCCCGGTGCCAGCCAGGAAGAAGTGATTGCCGCTTATCAGGTGCAGATCGATCAATTGATGACCGAGCGCGGTTACATCACCGTCGACGTGGTCAGCCTGAACAGCGATCACCCGCAAAAAGCCGAATTGCGTGCCAAGTTTCTGGAAGAACATCGTCATGGCGAAGACGAAGTACGATTTTTCGTCGCGGGCCGTGGCCTGTTTACTTTGCACATCGACGACTACGTGTACGCCGTGCTCTGCGAGAAAAACGACCTGATTTCGGTGCCCGCCGGTACTGCACACTGGTTTGACATGGGCGAGCACCCGCACTTCGTGGCGATTCGGCTGTTCAACAACCCCGAAGGCTGGGTGGCCAACTTCACCGGCGACGACATCGCCAGCCGCTTCCCGCGTCTCGAGGACTGATGGCATGACGATCAAAGCCATTCTCACCGACATCGAAGGCACCACCAGCGCGGTGAGTTTTGTGTTCGAGGTGCTGTTTCCCTACGCCGCCAAACATTTGCCGGACTTTGTCCGTCAGCAGGCGCAACGGGCCGACGTAGCCCGGCAGATCGACGCCGTTCGCCAGGACAGCGCCGAACCTGGCGCTGACGTCGAGCGGGTGATCGAAATCCTGCTGGGCTGGATTGCCGAAGACCGCAAGGCCACGCCACTCAAGGCGTTGCAAGGGATGGTCTGGGAGCAGGGTTATCAGGCCGGGCAGTTGAAGGGGCATGTTTACCCGGACGCAGTCGAGGCGCTGAAACGCTGGCATCAGGCCGGTTATCAACTGTTCGTTTACTCGTCCGGTTCGATCCAGGCCCAGAAGCTGATCTTCGGTTGCTCCGAGGCCGGTGATTTGACGCCGCTGTTCAGTGGCTACTTCGACACCACTTCGGGACCCAAGCGTGAGGCGCAGTCCTATCAGCGCATTACTCAAGCCATTGGCTGCGAGTCTGCGCAGATCCTGTTTCTCTCCGATATCGTTCAAGAACTGGATGCCGCCCGTGAAGCCGGCATGGCCACCTGCGGACTGGTACGTGATGGCGGTGAGCTCGCCGGGCATCTGAACGTCAGCAGCTTTTCGCAGATCGATCCCGCCACGTTCTGAGTCGCTACGGCTGACTGCAACACACGCGGTCAGCCGACTTTCCATCACGAACTAACATCACGACCAACGCACGTCTGTAGGACGTGTAGGAAGTTGCCTGTTGATAAGTCGGCCATGCCTGTTTGTGGTTTTCCTTACTTGTTTAATCTTGTCCCTGTGTAACTCTTCGGCCCTTAAGTTTGTTCGCTTACCCAGGCACTTTTCGCGCTTGGCAATGGTGCGGACTCCTGGTGAGAGGGCTAAGGATGAAAACACCAAAGCGACAGCGTCCGGATCCGGCAGGCAAACCGCTGAGCGAAAAGGAACTGGAGATTCTGTATTGGGCCAAGGCCGGCAAAACGGTGTGGGAAATCAGTGTGATTCGGGACATTTCCGAGGCGACGGTGAAGTTTCACCTGAGCAACATCTACTCCAAGCTCGAAGTCACCAACCGTGCCCAAGCGGTCGGCGAGGCGGTTAATCGTGGCTTGTTGAGCTGAGCTCAAAACGCACTCAGGCCGTGCAGCGCAAGGCTTGCACGACCTGAAAGGTTTGAACGGTTGAAGCTTATCTCGAGTGATAGGTCGGCAAGGCGAAACGCTGCTGGCTTTGCAGCATTGAAATCTGCGGCAGTTCGCTGGCCTGTTCGGCCAAGTCACGGCGAATGGCACTGATTACCCAGGACAGTTGATCGCCGGCGTGCAATTGAGCGTAGGAAATCGAGCGTTTGAACACTCGGCCATCGCTGCTATTGAGCGTCAGCAGAATACCGCCGTCAGGGCGTGCTTGCGTGGTGACGTCGAAGTTGGAGAACAGGGACGAAAATTTTTCCTGGATCAGGCTCATGTCGATCAGCTCCGTTTGCACTTGAATGGCAAGCATGGAGTGATAGGTGCACTGATTGTGCCATTATGAGATTTTATAAAAACTGTTATAAATCAATAGTATAGAAAGTTAGTAATTTTTTGGCATCGTGCATTTTGCATGAATGGCCATCGTGCATCCTGCATTTTGCGTGTTTGCCGCAGTATCGACCCGGATACAAAACATTTCAAAAACCGCGTGTACAGCGACACAAGCGCGGGCGTACTTTTTGGCTTGAATCGACTCTTCCACGTTTGTTTTTATCTCTAACCAGAGGTTATCTGCCGTCTCTGATTCGGGGATGAAGTTGCCTCAACATCTGCGACCAAATGTTCACCCGACAATAACAAAACAGGCCTGGCATCAAGGGCCGAACGGGAGCAACCATGAGTCTCGCGTCAAACGACATGATCACCTGGGGCATGATGCTCCGTAAGTTGCCGTCCATTGCCAAGGCCCTGCCACGGGTGGTCAAGGGGCTGAAAGTCGCCAATGTCAAACAACCGGATCAACCCTGCGGCCTCGGTTGGAGCTTCGAGCAAGCGACGCAGCGTAATCCCGATGGCCTGGCGCTGCTGCAAGGTGAGGTCAGACTGAGTTATGCACAGGTCAATCAGTGGGCCAACCACATTGCTCACTACCTGATTGCCCAAGGCATTGGCAAAGGTGATGTGGTCGGGATCTTCATCGAAAACCGCCCGGAACTGCTGATCACAGTGTTGGCGGTGGCCAAGGTTGGCGCGATCAGCGCCATGCTCAATACCTCGCAAACCCGACAGGCGCTGGTGCACAGCGTGAATCTGGTGGCTCCGGCGGCAATCGTGGTGGGCGAGGAGTTGGTCGAGGTTTATTCGGCGATCCGCGAGCAGGTTGCAATCGATACCGCGAGAACCTGGTGGGTGGCCGATCAGGACACTTCCCGTGATCCCGGTTCGGTGCCCGCAGGCTTTATCAACCTGATGTGCGTCAGCGCCGATTACCCGAGCGACAACCCGCTCAGCAGTCAGCAGGTGTACCTCAACGACCCTTGCTTCTATATCTACACCTCCGGCACGACCGGGTTGCCCAAGGCCGGAGTGTTCAAGCATGGCCGCTGGATGAAGACCTCCGCCAGTTTCGGGTTGATCGCGTTGGATATGACCCCCGACGATGTCATCTATTGCACCTTGCCGCTGTACCACGCCACGGGGTTGTGCGTGTGCTGGGGCTCGGCGATTTGCGGGGCGTCGGGCTTTGCCATTCGGCGCAAGTTCAGCGCCAGTCAGTTCTGGAACGACGCGCGCAAATACCAGGCGACCACCATCGGCTACGTCGGCGAGTTGTGCCGTTACCTGATCGATCAGCCGCCGAGCACCGTCGACTGTGATAACGCGGTGCTGAAGATGATCGGCAACGGGCTGCGCCCCGGCGTCTGGAGCGAGTTCAAGCGGCGCTTCGGGGTCAATCACATTTGCGAGTTGTACGCCGCCAGCGACGGCAATATCGGTTTCAGCAACATCCTCAACTTCGACAACACCATCGGCTTCTCACTGATGTCCTGGGCGCTGGTCGAGTACACCCACGACAGCTGCACGCCAATCCGCAACAGCAAGGGTTTCATGCAGAAAGTCGGTAAAGGACGGCAAGGCCTGTTGCTGGCAAAGATTGATGACAAGGCGCCGTTGGACGGCTACACCGACCCGCAGAAGACCGAAAAAGTTGTGCTCCACGATGTCTTCGAGAAGGGCGATCGCTACTTCAATACGGGTGACTTGCTGCGCAGCATCGGTTTTGGTCATGCACAGTTTGTCGACCGCCTCGGCGATACCTACCGCTGGAAGGGCGAGAACGTGTCGACCACCGAGGTCGAGAACATCCTCTTGAAACACTCCCACATCGCCGAGGCGGTGGCCTATGGCGTCGAGATCAACAACACCAACGGCCGCGCCGGCATGGCTGCGATTACCCCGGCTGAGTCCCTGGCGACCCTGGACTTCAGCGAGTTGCTGAGCTTCGCCCGCCAACACCTGCCGGCCTATGCAGTGCCGTTGTTTTTGCGGGTGAAAGTGAAAATGGAGACCACCGGGACCTTCAAGTACCAGAAGACCCGCCTCAAGGATGAAGCCTTCGATCCGCGCAAAACCGGCGAAGATCCAATCTACGCCTGGCTGCCGGGCTCGGACACTTATGTGCAGGTCACCGAACAGGTACTGGCGGATATCCACGCTGGCAAGTTCCGTTATTGATTCTGGCTATGGCCGGACGAGAGAAAAAAGGAGTGACAGGTGTCAGGCCGCTTAAGGAAACTAGCGGCTTTGCGATTGACCGAATGTGGAGTCCCCAATGACAGACAAATCCCGCCAGATGACCCCGGAAGAAGCCGCGGAGTTTGCCGAGCAGGTGTTCAATAAGGCACGTGATGGTGACGCGGCGATGCTCGCCGCACTGCTGAGCAAAGGCCTGCCGCCGAACCTGCGTAACCACAAGGGCGACACCTTGCTGATGTTGGCCGCCTATCACGGCCACGTCGATGCAGTGAAAGTGCTGCTTGAGCACAAGGCCGATCCAGAGATTCGCAACGAAAATGGCCAAAGCCCGATTGCCGGCGCGGCGTTCAAAGGCGATCTGGCAGTGGTGACCGCCCTGGTTGAGGGTGGCGCCGAGGTTGAAGGTTCGTCCTTTGACGGCCGCACCGCGTTGATGATGGCCGCGATGTTCAATCGCAGCGCAATCGTCGACTACCTGATCAGCAAAGGTGCTGATCCCAAGGCCAAGGACGCCAACGGCATCAACGCCCTGGACGCGGCCAGGACCATGGGCGCGGCAGATACCACGGCGCAGTTGCAGAAGCTGCTTGGCTGATCCCGAACCCTGTGGCGAGGGAGCTTGCTCCCGCTGGGGCGCGAAGCGGCCCTGAATCCTGAACCCCGGTTGTATCTGATACTCCGAGTGTTTCTGATTACGACTGCTTCGCCCGAGCGCGGACCGGCCGGCGGGAGCAAGCTCCCTCGCCACAGGTTCGCGCTTGACCTCGGGCTCGGTATCCATTCGCGAATGCGCTATCCTTCGCGCCCTCAAATTTCCCTCGCTACAGGATCCGCCCATGAAAGCCGCACTCATCGAACTCATCAGCAAAATCAGCTCCGGCTGCATGAGCGAGGCGGAAATTGTGCAGATCGCCGATGAAGCCGCCCAGGCCTATGCCGATCCCGAGGCGTTTCTGGCGGCCAACCCGGACATCAACTACGACGACACTTTCCCGATCCCGCTGGGTGAATGGGTGGTAGTCGGCAGCCTGCCGGAAACCGTGCTGTTCCAGGCCGACACCTACATGGACCTGTTTGAGCAGATCGTTGCGTCTTTCGGCCCGGGCGTGACGTTCAACATCAAGCCCAAGCAACTGGCCAAGACCGAAGCGTTGACTGCACTCAACCGCATCCAGATCCAGATGGGCAGCATGAACCCGGAAAACGGCGGCTACACGCTGATGAACTTCAGCCAGCTGCTCGATGACGAGATTCAGGTCGTGCTGGTCTATGGCAACGATGTCCCACGGGTGCTGGAGTTGTGTGCGCACATCGGGATTGCCGCGGCACCGTCGCTGGAAGCGCTGAAAGTGGCGATCCACGTTTAAGGCCATTACGGCGCCAACCGTAATAAATCGGAGCCCTTGTCAGGCCCGACTATCCTAAGGGGGAAATTCTTCTCCTGGGAGCGACACCATGGGTTCCACCTTCAATGGCCTGGTTGGCCTGATCATCCTCGCGCTGGATATCTGGGCGATCATCAACGTGCTTAAAAGCGGTGCAGAAACCGGGATGAAAATCATCTGGGTGCTGCTGATTCTCCTGCTTCCGGTGCTGGGCCTGGTTATTTGGGCAATTGCGGGCCCCCGGGGCAACGTACGGTTCTAACCCCCACACCATGACCCTGTAAGCAAGGCTTGCCCGCGATGAACATAACGCGGTTTGGCTGAAAAACGCGGAGTCTGCATCGCGGGCAAGCCTTGCTCCTACGCCGAAGTATGGCCAGCCGTAACGTGAGGTTCGACCTGTCATGTTCGGCGACGTAGAATGCGCGCCTTTCCGTGGACAATCGCCTGCCCAGCGCCTGCGATTGTCCATCATGGGCGGGTAACCGTCCGTTGCCACCAGCATTCACCGGGGGACTTCCCATGAGCACCACCAAGACAAGCGAGTACCTGGAAACCCTCTACGAAGGCTACGGCCAGCGTTTTCGCATGGAAAAACTGCTGCACGAAGTGCGCACCGAGCACCAGCACCTGGTGATTTTCGAGAACCCGCGCATGGGCCGGGTCATGGCGCTCGACGGTGTGATCCAGACCACCGAAGCCGACGAGTTCATCTACCACGAGATGCTCACTCACGTGCCGATCCTGGCTCACGGCTCCGCCAAGCGCGTATTGATCATCGGCGGTGGCGACGGCGGCATGCTGCGTGAAGTGGCCAAGCACCGCAGTGTCGAACACATCACCATGGTCGAAATCGACGGCACCGTGGTCGACATGTGCAAGGAATTCCTGCCGAATCACTCCAAAGGTGCGTTCGATGATCCACGCCTGAACCTGGTGATCGACGATGGCATGCGTTTCGTCGCCACCACCCAGGAAAAATTCGACGTGATCATCTCTGACTCCACCGACCCGATCGGTCCGGGTGAAGTGCTGTTCTCGGAGAACTTCTACCAGGCCTGCCGCCGCTGCCTGAATGAAGGCGGTATTCTGGTGACCCAGAACGGCACGCCGTTCATGCAGATCGAAGAAGTGAAAACCACCGCCGGGCGCTTGCGCAGTCTGTTCCCGGACTGGCACTTCTATCAGGCTGCGGTGCCGACTTACATCGGCGGTGCCATGACGTTTGCCTGGGGCGCGACCAACACGGCGTACCGCAAGCTGTCGCGCGAAACCCTGAGTCAGCGTTTTGCCGGCAGCGGCATCATCACCCGCTACTACAATCCGGAAATCCATATTGGCGCATTCGCTCTTCCGCAGTACGTGCTGCAAGCGGTGAACAAGCCGAGTAATGATTAAGCCGGGCTGACCGAAAAGGGCCGAGAGGCCCTTTTTGTGTTTCCAGATATACGTTGCACGAAATTTTCACAAACACTCCAAGACAATTCACCCACGCCGATTTAACGCTCAACCCCCTGTGACCCTTGTTCCAGAGCCCTGGAAGCCAGGCTTTGGGGGGGTGTTTGCCAGTAATGAATGGTAATGCCGCGAGTGATCGTGCAACATTTGCGCATCGCGCACGCTCCCGGCCACTTCCTGCAAGTAATCGCAACGGAGGGCAGGGCGCCGCAACATCTTTGAAACTTCAACTTCCAATGAGTCCTATAAACGACATGGCTAACCCGGACGCCCTTAGTCAGCAGCGAGCTTCGAATCGCTTGCTGCAACCGACCGTCAAATCGCATCTGGCGTACACACTGCTCTGTGCCGTGGTCATGATGGCAATGCTCTCCCTGCTGCGCGTTGCGCTGCTGGTGTACAACCGGGAGATGATCCTCGACACACCCGCCTCAACCTTCCTCGAAGCGTTCGCCAACGGCTTGCGTTTCGACCTGCGCCTGGTGGTCTACCTCAGCATTCCACTATTGCTGTCCCTGTTCAGTGTCCGGGCGATGGCTGCCCGTGGTCTGTTCCGGTGCTGGCTGACCATTGCCTCGAGCATCGCGCTGTTCCTCGGCCTGATGGAAATGGACTTCTACCGTGAGTTCCACCAGCGCCTCAACGGCCTGGTCTTCCAGTATGTGAAGGAAGACCCGAAAACCGTCATGAGCATGCTCTGGTATGGCTTCCCGGTCGTCCGTTATCTGTTGGCCTGGGCCGTTGGCACCTGGTTGCTGAGCCTGGCGTTCAAGGGCGCCGACCGTGCAACCCGCCCACGCGGCCCGTTCAGCGGAGGCGCAATCAGCACCCGTCAGGTAGCCCCGTGGTACGCGCGCATCGCGGTATTCGTGGTGTGCCTGTTGATCTGCGTCGTGGCTGCCCGTGGCACGTTGCGTCAAGGTCCGCCGCTGCGTTGGGGTGACGTTTACACCACCGAGTCGAACTTCGCCAACCAGTTGGGCCTGAACGGCACGTTGCAATTGGTTGCTGCTGCAAAGAGCCGCATGTCCGAAGAGCGCGACAACATCTGGAAGCCGACGATGGAACAGTCCGTGGCCCAGAAAATTGTCCGCGATATGCTGGTGATGCCGGACGATAAGCTGGTTGATGCCGGTATCGCTGCGGTACGCCGCGATTACACGCCACCGGCCGACAAGACGCTGCCGATCAAGAACGTCGTTGTGATCCTGATGGAAAGCATGGCCGGTCACTCGGTCGGTGCCTTGGGCGCGCCGGGCAACATCACGCCCAACCTCGATAAACTGTCGAAAGAAGGCCTGTTGTTCGACCGCTTCTTCTCCAACGGCACTCATACCCACCAGGGTATGTTCGCCACCATGGCCTGCTTCCCGAACCTGCCAGGTTTCGAATACCTGATGCAGACCCCGGAAGGCAGCCACATGCTGTCCGGCCTGCCACAGTTGCTCAGCGCCCGTAACTACGACGATGTGTACGTCTACAACGGTGATTTTGCCTGGGACAACCAGTCGGGCTTCTTCAGCAACCAGGGCATGACCAACTTCATCGGGCGTAACGACTACGTCAACCCGGTGTTCTCCGACCCGACGTGGGGCGTGTCCGACCAGGACATGTTCGACCGTGGCCTGCAGGAACTCAAGGCGCGCGAAGGCAAGCCGTTCTACGCGCTGCTGCAAACCCTGTCCAACCACACTCCCTATGCCTTGCCGACGCCATTGCCGGTCGAAAAAGTCACTGATCGTGGCAGCCTGAACGAGCATTTGACGGCCATGCGTTACGCCGACTGGGCGTTGGGGCAGTTCTTTGAAAAGGCCCGTAAAGAGCCGTACTTCAAGGAAACCCTGTTTGTCATCGTGGGCGACCATGGTTTCGGCAACGAGCGTCAAATCACCGAAATGGACCTGGGCCGCTTCAACGTGCCGATGCTGATGATTGCACCGGGCATCCAGGAAAAATTCGGTCAGCGTGACCACACCGTGGGCACTCAGATCGACATCGTGCCGACCATCATGGGTCGCCTCGGTGGCGAAGTGCGTCAACAGTGCTGGGGACGAGACCTGCTCAACCTGCCGCAAGGCGACACCGGTTTTGGCGTGATCAAGCCATCGGGTACTGAACAGACCACGGCCATCGTCACGGCTGACCAGATCCTGATTCTGCCGAAGGAAAAGGAAATGGATCCGAAGATGTACCAGTACCAACTGGGTGCCAACCCGCATGCCGAAATCATCCCGAATGCACCGCGTACCGCTGAGCTGAAGCTCAAGCTGGAAGCGTTCCTGCAAACCGCGACCAAGAGCTTGCTGGATAACACCGCGGGTGTGACCGAAAGCATGCAGACCAAGTAAAACGTCAATAAAAAAGAGGCCCGCGAGGGCCTTTTTTTTCGTCTGCCGAATCTGTCGGCGGGCGGTTGAACCTTGCCGACAACCCGGTCGGCTCGGCGCGTTTCCGTGCCATGCAACCGCTACGGTTTGCCTGGGGTATTCAGCAATCTGATGGTCATGGGTGTAGGAAAATCCTTCGCTACACTGCGAGCATCTTCCCCCGGAACATCAAGGCAACTCCCTATGCAAAATCGCATGATGATCACTGGTGCCGGGTCCGGCCTGGGTCGCGAAATCGCTCTGCGCTGGGCTCGAGAAGGCTGGCAGTTGGCCTTGTCGGATGTCAGCGAGCCAGGCTTGAAAGAAACCCTGAAACAGGTCCGCGAGGCGGGTGGTGACGGTTTCATTCAGCGTTGCGATGTGCGCGACTACAGCCAGCTGACCGCCTTCGCCCAAGCCTGTGAAGAGAAGCTGGGCGGCATCGATGTGATCGTCAACAACGCCGGCGTGGCCTCGGGCGGTTTCTTCAGTGAGCTGTCGCTGGAAGACTGGGATTGGCAGATTGCGATTAACCTGATGGGCGTGGTCAAAGGCTGCAAGGCGTTCCTGCCGCTGCTGGAAAAGAGTAAAGGCAAGATCATCAACATCGCCTCGATGGCTGCGTTGATGCAGGGGCCTGCCATGAGCAACTACAACGTGGCCAAGGCCGGTGTCGTGGCGCTGTCCGAGAGCCTGCTGATTGAACTGGCACAGCAGGAAATCACTGTGCATGTGGTCTGTCCGTCGTTCTTCCAGACCAACCTGCTGGACTCCTTCCGTGGCCCGACCCCGGCCATGAAAGCCCAGGTCGGCAAGTTGCTGGAAAGCTCGCCGATTACCGCCAGCGATATCGCTGACTACATCTACCAGCATGTTGCCGCAGGCGAGTTCATGATCCTGCCTCATGAGCAGGGCCGTATGGCCTGGGCACTCAAACAGAAGAATCCGCAGTCGCTCTACAACGAGATGACCGTGATGGCCGACAAGATGCGCGCCAAGGCCAGGCAAAGCGCCAGCTGAGCTTGCGAGTATCGGGCTGCGTCGTTAGGGTTGCCGCTTCTGGCCGCCCTGACGAGATGTGTGCATGCTCAATTACCTGTGGTTTTTCCTTGCGGCGCTGTTCGAAATCGCCGGCTGTTTCGCTTTCTGGATGTGGTTGCGGCAGGGCAAAAGCGTCTGGTGGGTCGTTCCGGCGCTGCTCAGCCTGACGCTGTTCGCCATTGTGCTGACCAAAGTCGAATCGACCTACGCGGGCCGTGCTTATGCAGCCTACGGCGGCATTTACATTATTGCGTCCATCGGCTGGCTCGGCGTGGTCGAGCGGATTCGACCGCTGGGCTCGGACTGGCTGGGCGTTGCACTGTGCGTACTAGGCGCGAGCATCATTCTGTTTGGCCCACGCTTCACGACACCTTGAGTCATTGATGTTGCCGTGAAAGGGAAGTCTGTAAGAGGAGTCGTTTTGCCGCGTAGGGGGGGACTGTTTTGCCGCTGTTGCATTGTAGACCCGGCCTCAGCCGGTCATCTTCAAGGCCCGGTAATCTCAAGGACTAGAGCCATGCTCGTACTCAGCCGCGTTGTGGGCGAAATGATCTCCATTGGCGACAACATCTCTGTGCGTATCCTCGCCGTGAACGGAGGCAACGTCCGGTTCGGTATCGAAGCCCCGCAAAACATCAATGTGCATCGTGCCGAAGTCTACGAGCGCATTCAGGCCAAACAGGTACACGGCAAACGCGGCTGAAGTACTCGATCAAATAGCTGCCCGGCCAAACGGGTGCTCAGTCAAACAGGTGCTTGGGCACGTCGTGCTTGAGCATCAGCTGACATTGCTGGCTTTCAGGATCGAACACGATCAGCGCCTGACCTTTGCTCAACGCATGGCGCACCCGCAACACGCGGGTTTCCAGCGGGGTTTCGTCGCCATTGTCGGTACCGTCACGGGTGACGAAGTCTTCGATCAGGCGGGTCAGGGTGTCGACTTCAAGTTGGTCGTGGGGAATCAGCATAGGCACCTCGGATCATCAATCCGGCGATCCTACGGCGCTTCACGCCGCAGGACCAGTCTGTCCGCCTTGATCCCATCATCACGAACCGCGAATCAGCTTGCGCAAGGCAAACCGATTCGGATGACAGGCCTCGGCGACGCTTCGCGGCAGGGGCAACGGTTCGTTGTCCAGCCACGCCGCCAGCAATTCGCCGGACAGCGGTGCGGTGATCAATCCGCGTGAACCGTGCCCGCTGTTGATGTACAACCCGTCGAGCCATGGACACGCGATGTCTGGCACCTGCCGAGCGTCTTTGCTCAGTGCGGTGTAGGCCTGGGCGAACGCCTGGCTGTCAGCCAATGGGCCGACGATCGGCAGGTAGTCGGGGCTGGTGCAGCGGAACGCGGCGCGACCTTGTAGCTGTTCCGGGTCCAGCTGTCTGGCGTGCAGGCGGGTGACCAGATCGCTGGATATCTCTTCCAGCAGTTCCAGGTTACCGAGGTGTTCGGCGGTGGTTGGAGTCAGGTCGTCGCTCTTGAAATCGAAGCTGGCACCCAGGGTATGTTCACCCAAGCGTGCGGGTGCGACGTAACCTTCAGCGCAAACCACCGTCGCCAGGCACTGGCTCTCAGCGGTTTGCGCCAAGCGGGTGATTTGCCCGCGAATGCGTTTGAGCGGCAGCTCGGCACTGTGCGCGAAGCGTTTGATTTCCGCTGCGCCGGCCAGTACCACCACGGGCGCGCTGGCGAGCAGGGTCTCGCCGTCCCAGGCTTGCCACTGATCATCGACCTTACGCAGTTCCAGTACATCGCGGTGCGTCAGCAGTTGGACATTGGGGGGCGATGCTTGCCATTGGCACAGGGCCGGCGGATGAACCCAACCACCCTCTGGATAGAACAGCCCGCCATGGGCCAGTTCGATTCCGGCCTGGGCCTGCGCGTGCGGCTGGTCCAGCAGGTGCAACAGATCGGCGGGGAAGGCCGCCGCCAGTTGCGCCTGACGCTCGGCTTCCTTGGCATTGAATGCCAGTTGCAGCACGCCGCAATCGTCCCAATCGACGCCACGTTGCAAGTGTTCAAGCAAGCGCCGGGTGTGCCCGAAACCGCTGACGATCAATTGCGAAAGTGCGGTGCCGTGGGCCGAGAGTTTCAGGTACAGCACGCCTTGCGGGTTGCCGGAGGCTTCTTGGGCCAGGTCGGCATGCCGTTCCAGCAGGCTGACCTGCCAACCGCGCGCGGCGAGGCTGGCGGCGCTGGCGCAACCGGCCAGTCCGGCGCCGATCACCAGTGCACGACGTTCGCCGCTCAGTTGATTCGGGCGAGCAAACCAGGGTTTGGCGGTTGCCGGGGCCGGTGTTTCCTGCGGCCAGCCGACGAACTCACCCCGCAGGATTTCCCATTTGTGGCCGATGCCCGGTGTGCGGCGCATTTTGAAACCCGCCGCATTCAGTAGACGGCGCACCCAGCCGGTGCTGGTGAAGGTGCTGATGGTCGAACCGGGTGCCGACAGACGCGCCAATTCGGCAAACAGTTCGGCGGTCCACATGTCGGGATTTTTCGCTGGAGCGAAGCCGTCGAGAAACCACGCGTCGATCTGCGCGTCCAGCTGTGGCAGTTGTTCCAGCACGTCACCGATCAACAGCGTCAGGGTCACGCGGCCATTGTCCAGCACCAGTCGCTGAAAGCCCTGGTGGATGGCGACGTACTGCGCCAACAACTGATCGGCAAACGGTTTGAGGTCGGGCCAGAGTGTCAGGGCCCGTTGCATATCTGCCGGGCTCAGCGGGTATTTCTCGACGCTGATGAAATGCAGCCGTGCGCCAGCCACAGCCTGTTGCTCGAACAACTGCCAGGCGCAGAGAAAATTCAGCCCGGTACCGAAACCGGTCTCGCCAATCACCAACCTTTCTCCGGCCGGCAGTTCGGCAAAACGTTCGCTCAGGCGGTTTTGCTCGATGAACACGTAACGGGTTTCATCAAGGCCCGACTGGTCAGAGAAATACACGTCGTCAAACACCCGCGAGCGCGGGCGACCTTGGTCGTCCCAGTCGAGCTGGGCATGCGGTACGGGGTTCGGCAGTGTTTCAGGGGTCATGGTCGGCTCAAGCGAGGCTAGGTGGCCATTCTAGCCGATCGCGACACAAGCGATTGATCCATGGCAACGTTCGGGGATGCTGGCTCAGCGAAAGTCCCGGTCGGGTTCGTTTTTTGTGGCGAGGGAGCTTGCTCCCGCTGGACGGCGAAGCCGACCCAAAACCGGCGCGCGCGGTTTATCGGACAGAACGCGTCATCCTGATTCGCGACTGCTTCGCCCGAGCGCGGACCGGCCGGCGGGAGCAAGCGCCCTCGCCACAGGGAATTTCTCTGCTAAGCACCTGCTCAATCCGCTAGTCTTGGACAATCTTGGAAGGGAGTCGCTCATGTTCGAATCTGCTGAAATCGGTCATGTGATTGATAAAGAAACCTACGATGCTGAAGTGCCGGCGTTGCGTGAGGCTTTGCTTGAAGCCCAGTTCGACCTCCAGCAGCAGGCGCGATTTCCGGTGATCGTGCTGATCAACGGGATTGAAGGTGCAGGCAAGGGCGAGACGGTCAAGTTGCTCAATGAGTGGATGGACCCGCGACTGATTGAGGTCCGCACCTTCGATCAGCAAACCGATGAAGAGCTGGCGCGACCACCGGCCTGGCGCTATTGGCGAATGCTCCCGGCCAAGGGGCGAATGGGGGTGTTTTTCGGCAACTGGTACAGCCAGATGCTGCAAGGGCGGGTCCATGGTTTGTTCAAGGATGCGGTGCTGGACCAGGCGATCAACCAGACCGAGCGCCTGGAGAAAATGCTCTGCGATGAAGGCACGGTGATCTTCAAATTCTGGTTTCACCTGTCCAAGCAACAAATGAAAGCGCGTCTCAAGTCCTTGCAGGACGACCCGCTGCACAGCTGGCGCATCAGCCCGCTGGACTGGCAGCAATCGAAAACCTACGACAAGTTCGTGCAGTATGGTGAGCGGGTGATTCGCCGCACCAGCCGCGACTACGCACCCTGGCATGTGATCGAAGGTGTGGATGCCCATTACCGCAGTCTGACCGTGGGCAAGATCCTGCTCGACGGTCTGCAAAATGCCCTCAAGCGCCCCAGGATCAACCCGGACAAAGTCAGCGCTGCGCCGCTGTCGGCCAGTGTCGATCACTTGAGTTTGCTCGGTAGTCTGGACATGAGCCAGCGGCTGGAAAAGGACGATTACGAGGAGCAACTGATTACCGAACAGGCACGGTTATCCGGCCTGATGCGTGACAAACGCATGCGCCGACACGCACTGATCGCGGTATTCGAGGGTAATGACGCCGCGGGCAAGGGCGGGGCGATTCGTCGTGTGGCCGCCGCACTCGACCCGCGCCAGTACAGCATCGTGCCGATTGCCGCGCCGACCGAGGACGAGCGCGCCCAGCCGTATTTGTGGCGTTTCTGGCGCCAGATCCCGGCGCGGGGAAAATTTACTGTCTTCGACCGTTCCTGGTATGGCCGGGTGCTGGTGGAACGCGTCGAGGGCTTTTGCAGCCAGGCCGACTGGCTGCGCGCCTATGGCGAAATCAACGACTTCGAAGAGCAGATCAGCGCCTCCGGGGTGATCGTCGTGAAGTTCTGGCTGGCCATCGACAAACAGACCCAGCTGGAGCGTTTCCAGGAGCGCGAAGCAATCCCCTTCAAGCGCTTCAAGATCACCGAAGACGACTGGCGCAACCGCGAGAAGTGGGACGACTACCGGACGGCTGTCGGCGATATGGTCGACCGCACCAGTACCGAGGTTTCGCCCTGGACCCTGGTGGAAGCCAACGACAAGCGCTGGGCCCGGGTCAAAGTACTGCGCACCCTCAACCGCGCGCTGGAAGAGGCCTTCGAGAAGTCCGACAAGGACCAGAAGAAGCTGAAGAAAGACAAGAAGTAGCCCGATGGGTTTGCATGCGCGGGGTGAATGATTGTCGCGGTCGGCCGGGAGCTGGCAGGGGCAATGTCGTGGGCACGCGTGGTTAACTGATCAACGGTAAACGTCAACTTCTCGGTGCGACCGATACAGTCTCATTTACGGCTTGTCGCCAACTGTCCGTGTGTGATGCCTCGCCGGCAGCCTAGAATGGCTTTTCTCGCCGTCAGCCTTTTGGGGTTTCCATGCATATTTCGTCCGGTCGCTGGGTTTATGGTCTGTTCCTCGCCTTGCTGACCGCGTTTTTGTGGGGAATCCTGCCGATCAAACTCAAGCAGGTATTGCTGGTGATGGACCCGGTCACGGTGACCTGGTTTCGGCTGATTGTATCCGGCAGCTTGCTGTTCCTTTATCTGGCGGCGACCAAGCGTCTGCCGAGCCGACGGGCGCTCGGGCCTAAAGGTGGCTGGCTGGTGCTGATGGCGGTACTCGGGCTGGTGGGCAATTACGTGTTGTACCTGATGGGCCTGAACCTGTTGAGCCCGGGTACTGCGCAACTGGTCGTGCAGATGGGGCCGATCCTGTTGCTGATCGCCAGCCTGTTTGTGTTCAAGGAACGTTTCAGCGTGGGGCAGGGGATTGGCCTGCTGGTGCTGTTGTTGGGGTTCGGGTTGTTTTTCAATCAGCGGCTCAGCGAGTTGCTGACATCGTTGAGTGATTACACCGCAGGCGTGTTGCTGGTACTGGCGGCGTCAACCGTCTGGACCTTCTATGCGCTGGGCCAGAAACAATTGCTGACGGCGTGGAATTCGTTGCAGGTGATGATGGTGATCTACCTGTTTTGCGCCTTGTTGCTGACGCCGTGGGTACATCCATTGGAAGCTTTGCAACTGAGCCCGCTGCAAGGCTGGTTGCTGCTTGGGTGCTGCCTGAACACGCTGATCGCTTACGGCGCTTTTGCCGAAGCGCTGGCCCATTGGGAGGCGTCGAGGGTCAGTGCGACGCTCGCCATCACACCGTTGGTGACCTTCGCGGCCGTGGCGCTGGCCGCCTGGTTATGGCCCGATTATGTACAGGCCGAACAGATCAACAGTCTGGCGTATGGCGGTGCGGTGCTGGTGGTGCTGGGGTCGGCACTGGTCGCGTTGGGGCCATCGCTGATCGCCGGGCTCAAGGCCCGACGGATGCGGGCCGCGGTCAGCCGGTAACCGCGTTATCGTTCATCGCGAGCAAGCTTTGCTCCTACAGAGGAGATGCGGGCTTCTCTTCTGTAGGAGCAGAGCTTGCTCGCGATGACTGACCGTCAGACGCTAGATAACTGACTGATTCAACCCTGCTTCCCGGCCTCCAGCATGTTCTCCGGCCGCACCCACGCATCGAACTGCTCATCCGTCAGATAACCAAGCTGCAACGCCGCCTCGCGCAGGGTCAGCCCTTCGGCATAGGCTTTCTTGGCAATCTCGGCGGATTTGTCGTAGCCGATGTGCGGGTTCAGCGCTGTTACCAGCATCAAGCCGCGTTCCAGGTGAGCGGCCATCTGCTCGGCATCCGGCTCAAGGCCTGCAATGCAATGCTGCTGGAAGTTACTGCAGCCATCACCGAGCAAGCGGATCGATTGCAGCAGGTTGTGAATGATCACCGGCTTGAACACGTTCAACTGCAGGTGGCCCTGGCTGGCGGCGAAGCCAATCGCCACGTCGTTGCCCAGTACCTGGCAGGCGAGCATCGACAATGCTTCGCACTGAGTCGGGTTGACCTTGCCAGGCATGATCGAACTGCCGGGCTCGTTGGCGGGCAGCTTGACCTCGGCGAAACCCGCCCGTGGTCCGGAGCCCAGCAAGCGCAAGTCGTTGGCGATTTTCATCAGGGTCACGGCGAGGGTTTTCAGCGCGCCAGACAAGGTGGTCAACGGTTCGTGCCCGGCCAGTGCGGCAAACTTGTTCGGCGCGGTGATAAACGGCAGGCCGGAGAGCGCGGCCAACTCGGAGGCAATCGCTTCGCCAAAGCCATGGGGCGAGTTGAGGCCGGTCCCCACCGCAGTACCGCCCTGAGCCAACTCGCAGACGGCCGGCAAGGCGCTGCGGATCGCACGTTCGGCGTAATCGAGCTGGGCGATGAACGCTGAAAGCTCCTGGCCGAAGGTGATCGGCGTGGCATCCATCATGTGCGTGCGACCGGTCTTCACCAGTTTCATGTGCCGTGCGGCCTGCTCGGCCAGCCCGGCGGAGAGTTCAGCGATGGCCGGCAACAGCTGCTGTTGTACGGCCTGCACCGTGGCGATATGCATGGCGGTGGGGAAGCTGTCGTTGGAGCTTTGCGAGCGATTGACGTGGTCGTTGGGGTGCACCGGAGCCTTGCCGCCACGAGGGTTGCCGGCCAGTTCGTTGGCGCGGCCGGCGATCACTTCGTTGACGTTCATGTTGCTTTGGGTGCCACTGCCGGTCTGCCAGACCACCAGCGGAAACTGGTCGTCATGCTGGCCGTCGAGCACTTCGTCGGCGGCCTGCTCGATCAGCCGGGCGATGTCGGCCGGTAGATCGCCATTGCGACTATTGACCCGTGCCGCGGCTTTCTTGATCAGGGCCAAGGTGTGCAGTACGGCCAGCGGCATGCGTTCATTGCCAATGGCAAAGTTAATCAGCGAGCGCTGCGTCTGAGCGCCCCAGTAGGCTTCATCCGGGACTTCCACTGGGCCAAGGCTGTCGGTTTCGATACGGCTCATCGGTTACATTCCTGTAGGTCTGATAGCGAAGTTTAGGTCGTGAATGACGCTTGGGGTTCCATCAGTCGTTTTTTTAACCGTTCGGTCCTGAAAATCAGGCCTGGCAAGGGGGAGGGGTTGAGCGCATGAGTTTTTTAGGCGCAGAATGGCCCCCCTTGGGGTTTTACCTCGCCTGCTAGAAAAGGAAACTCGATGACTCGTCTTCGTGCCATCTGTACCGCGGTTGCTCTGGTCTGTGCCAGCGGCCAGGTTTTCGCCGATACCGCCAGCCACAACGCCAGTGCCGAAGCTTTCCTGACCCTGGCGCATGCTGACAAACTGGGCACACCGGTGTACATGCAAGTACAGCAAATGTTCGCCCAGCGTTTTGAACAAACCAAAGCGCCGGAATCGAAAAAAGCTTTGCTGGAAACCTACCAGGCCAAGGCCAACGCCGCTCTGGACCAAGCCATTGGCTGGAACAAACTGAAGCCGGACATGGTCAAGCTCTACACCACCAACTTCAGCGAATCCGAGCTCAAGGACCTGGTCGCGTTCTACCAGTCGCCACTGGGCAAGAAAGTCCTGGAAAAAATGCCTCAGTTGACTCAGCAATCGGCCCAGATGACTCAAGCCAAGCTGGAAAGCGCAGTGCCTGTGGTCAACAAGCTGCTGGCTGACATGACTGCCGAGCTGACGCCGAAAGACGCCGCTGCTCCCGCCAAGAAAAAGCCTTGAGCGGAGCCCCGCAATGACCATGCAACAACGTATTGAATCGGCACTGAACGCGTTGCAACCTGCACATCTGGAGGTGCTGGACGAAAGTCATATGCACAGCCGCGGGCTGCAAACCCACTTCAAGGCCGTGGTGGTCAGCGAGCAATTTGCCGGGCTCAACAGCGTCAAGCGTCACCAGAAGGTCTACGCCACGTTGGGTGACCTGATGGGTGAATTCCATGCGTTGGCGCTGCATACCTATACGCCTGAGGAATGGGCAAAGACCGGCGCGGCACCTGCCTCGCCGACCTGTGCTGGCGGCAGCAAGCACTGATTCTGAGGGCTGTTGTGGCGAGGGAGCTTGCTCCCGCTGGGTTGCGAAGCGACCCTAATATCAACCGCCGCGAGTATTCAGATGGAACGCGATTGCCGGATTACGACCGCTTCGCGGTCCAGCGGGAGCAAGCTCCCTCGCCACAGGTGAAACACCACAGTCCTAAAACCACAGTGTTTTTGTTAGAATCTGCAACGCGCCGCTTAGCCGGCGCGTTTTTTTTCGCATCCGGTTCACCCCTTGCGCGGGTAGCCACCTGGAGAATCACCCATGACACAACAGATTGTCGTGGCGGCACTGTATAAGTTCGTCACCCTTGAAGATTACGTCGCCTTGCGCGAGCCACTGTTGCAGGCAATGGTCGACAACGGCATCAAAGGCACCTTGCTGATTGCCGAAGAAGGCATCAACGGTACGGTTTCCGGTAGCCGCGAAGGCATCGACGGGCTGATGGCCTGGCTCAAGAACGATCCGCGCATGGACGACATCGATCACAAAGAGTCGTACTGCGACGAGCAGCCGTTCTACCGCACCAAGGTCAAACTCAAGAAAGAGATCGTCACCCTGGGTGTTGAAGGCGTTGACCCGAACAAGAAGGTCGGCACCTACGTTGATCCGCAGAACTGGAACGCGTTGATCAGCGACCCCGAAGTGCTGCTGATCGATACCCGCAACGACTACGAAGTGTCGATCGGCACCTTCGAAGGCGCGATCGATCCGAAGACCACCAGTTTTCGCGAATTTCCCGACTACATCAAAGCCAACTTCGACCCGGCCAAGCACAAGAAAGTCGCGATGTTCTGCACCGGCGGCATTCGCTGTGAAAAGGCTTCGAGCTACATGCTCAGCCAGGGCTTCGATGAAGTCTTCCACCTCAAGGGCGGAATCCTCAAGTACCTCGAAGAGGTGCCGCAGGAAGAAACCAAATGGCAGGGCGACTGCTTTGTGTTCGATAACCGCGTCACCGTTCGCCACGACCTGAGCGAAGGCGACTACGATCAATGTCATGCCTGTCGTACGCCAGTGAGTGTGGAAGACCGTGCATCCGAGCACTATGTCGCCGGCATCAGCTGCCCGCATTGCTGGGATAAGCTGAGTGAGAAGACCCGCCGCAGCGCGATCGACCGGCAGAAACAGATCGAACTGGCCAAGGCCCGTAATCAGCCGCACCCGATCGGTTACAACTACAAGCAATCCAACACCGAGGCCTGAACCATGTCTGCGCGCCTGCTCTATGTAATGGATCCGATGTGCTCCTGGTGCTGGGGCTTCGCTCCGGTGGCCGAGGCCCTGGTCAAGCAGGCGCAGGCTGCGGGCGTTGATGTGCATTTGGTCGTCGGCGGTTTGCGCACCGGCAGTGGTGCAGCGCTGGAACCCACCACGCGGCGCTACATTCTCGAACACTGGCAGGCGGTCGCCGAAGCCACCGGCCAGCCGTTCAAGTTCGAAGGCGCGCTGCCCGACGGTTTTGTCTACGACACCGAACCTGCCTGCCGTGCGCTGGTGACGGCGCGCAGCCTGGCACCGGATTGCGCCTGGAAACTGCTCAAACTCATCCAGCAGGCTTTTTATACCGAGGGTCGTGACGTCACCCGCGCCAGCGTGTTGGTGGAGTTGGCCGAACAAGCCGGCTTGCCGCGTATCGAGTTCGCGGCAGCGTTCGACCGTGCCGATCAGCACGCGGCGACGGCGGCAGACTTCACCTGGGTTCAGGATCTGGGCATCGCCGGCTTCCCGACCTTGCTCGCCGAGCGCAACGGTCAATTGGCGCTGTTGACCAATGGTTATCAACCGCTCAGCGAACTGGCCCCGTTGCTCGGCCGTTGGCTGGAGCGCGCAGCCTGTGTATGAGCAACCCGATGATGCACCGCAACCCAAGCGGGTCGATCGGCTGAGTTGGGCGGAAATCCGTCGACTGGCACTTCAGCATAAAAAGTCCTTGTGGATCGCCAACGGCGTCGCCGTATTGGCAACCCTGTGCAGTGTGCCAATCCCTTTACTGTTGCCATTGCTGGTGGACGAAGTGCTGCTGGGGCATGGCGACGCCGCACTGAAAGTCATGAACCACGCGCTGCCCACCGGCTGGCAACGTGCTGCCGGTTACATCGGTCTGATGTTGCTGGTGACCTTGACCCTGCGTTGCGGCGCATTGATGTTCAACGTCTTGCAGGCGCGTCTGTTTGCAAGTCTGGCCAAGGACATCGTTTACCGTATCCGCGTACGGCTGATCGAGCGACTCAAGCGTATTTCCCTTGGCGAATACGAAAGCCTGGGCAGCGGCACGGTGACCACGCATCTGGTCACGGACCTGGACACGGTCGACAAATTCGTCGGCGAAACCCTCAGCCGCTTTCTGGTGGCGATGCTCACACTGGTCGGCACGGCGGGGATTCTGGTGTGGATGCACTGGAAGCTGGCGCTGCTGATCCTGTTGTTCAACCCGCTGGTGATCTACGCCACCGTGCAGTTGGGTAAGCGGGTCAAACACCTGAAGAAACTTGAGAACGACAGTACCTCAAGGTTCACCCAGGCGCTGACCGAGACCCTGGATGCGATACAGGAAATCCGCGCTGGCAATCGCCAGGGATTTTTCCTGGGACGGCTCGGCTTGCGGGCGCAGGAAGTGCGCAACTACGCCGTCAACTCACAGTGGAAAAGCGACGCATCGAGCCGTGCCAGCGGTTTGCTGTTCCAGTTCGGTATCGATATCTTCCGCGCCGCCGCGATGCTCACGGTGCTGTTCTCCGACCTGTCCATCGGCCAGATGCTGGCGGTGTTCAGCTACCTCTGGTTCATGATCGGGCCGGTCGAGCAGTTGCTGAATTTGCAATACGCCTATTACGCGGCCGGCGGTGCACTGACGCGAATCAACGAGCTGTTATCGCGTGCCGACGAGCCGCAATACCCAGGTGGCGTCGACCCGTTCAAAGGGCGCGAGACGGTGGGCATCGAGGTGCAAGGCTTGAGTTTCGGCTATGGCGGTGAGCTGGTGCTGGATCAGATGAACCTGTCCATCGCACCCGGTGAAAAAGTCGCCATCGTGGGCGCCAGTGGTGGCGGTAAAAGCACGCTGGTGCAGTTGCTGCTGGGGCTCTATACGCCACAGTCGGGCAGCATCCGTTTTGGTGGCGTCACTCAACAGGACATCGGCCTGGAAACCGTGCGCGAGAATGTCGCCGTGGTGTTGCAGCATCCGGCACTGTTCAACGACACCATACGGGCCAATCTCGCCATGGGCCGCGAACGCAGTGACGAAGCCTGTTGGCAGGCACTGGAAATCGCCCAGCTCGAGGCAACGGTCAAGGCGCTGCCGCAAGGTCTGGATAGCGTCGTTGGCCGTTCCGGTGTGCGCTTGTCCGGCGGGCAGCGTCAGCGCCTGGCGATTGCGCGCATGGTGCTGGCCGAACCCAAGGTCGTGGTCCTCGATGAGGCGACTTCTGCGCTGGACGCCGCCACCGAATACAACCTCCATCAGGCGCTCGCGCGGTTTCTCAGCGGTCGCACGACACTGATCATTGCTCACCGGTTGTCGGCGGTGAAACAGGCGGATCGTGTGCTGGTGTTCGATGGCGGGCAGATTGCCGAAGACGGCGACCATCAGCAACTGATTGCTGAAGGTGGCCTGTATGCCAAGTTGTATGGGCATTTGCAGCAGCATTAGCAATCTTGAGTTTTGCCCGGATTTCTGTACTTATTGATCAGCCATCCTTTTTGGGAATCGGCCTTGTGGACCCTTTGATTGTTACATTGCCCCTAAATCGAGCTTGATCGAAGCCTGACGTCTTCGAAAAATCGAAAATTAGCCTAGTCTGTGCTGCTAGGAGCGGAATTCTCTAGGGTGTTCATCAGGCAGCGCTTATGCAAGGGACCTCATGAAGCAAAAGCGGACTCTCGGAACGCCACGGTTGTTGGGCATCGTCTGGCCATTTATCGCCGTCGTATTGTTTCAGGCCCTGTTGGGCGGCGTCAGCCTGTACGTTTTGTCGGCGGTTCGCGGCTATGTTGCCGGAGAAAGCCTGTGGTCCAAGGGTCAGAAAGACGCTATCTATTACCTCAATCTCTACGCTGACAGTCGCGACGAGTCGATTTTCCTCAAGTATCAGAAGGCTATTTCAGTCCCCCAGGGCGGGCATGAACTGCGGGTCGCGCTGGATCATCAACCGCCTGATCTTGAGGCCGCGAGGCGGGGTATCCTCAACGGCGGTAACCATCCCGATGACGTTTCAAGTCTGATTTGGCTGTACCTGAACTTCCGGCATTTCAGTTACCTGGAAACCGCTATCGATCGCTGGACCGTGGGCGATGCCTACCTGATGCAGCTCGATAACGTCGCCCTTGAAATGCATCAGCGCATTGTCGGCAACCAGGCGAGCGACGCCGACATTCAGCGCTGGAAAGCCCGGATATTTGCCATCAACGAAGCGGTGACCCCCGCCGCCAAAGCATTCAGTGACGCATTGGGCGAGGGCTCGCGGCTGATTCTGCGGTTGTTGCTGTTCACTAACCTGGCCACGGCGTTGGGGTTGATTGCCCTGGCACTCTTGCGCACCCATAAGCTACTGGCTCAGCGCCACGCGTTTGCCAATGCCTTGCAGCTGGAAAAGGAACGCGCGCAAATCACCTTGCAGTCCATTGGCGATGGCGTGATCACCACCGACGTTGAAGGTGCCATTGCTTACATGAACCCGGCAGCCGAGGAGTTGACCCACTGGAAGGCTGAGCAGGCAATCGGGCTGCCGCTGGCAGCCTTGTTCAATCTGCTGGATGACAATGCCCAGGCGGATGGCTTCACGCTGATCGAGCATATTCTCAGTGGTCAGCTCAGCGGCGGCAGTGAACACTCCAAACTGATCCAGAGGCTGGATGGCAGCACGGTTTCAGTCACGCTGGTAGGTTCGCCGATTCGCAATGCCGGTAAAGTCAGTGGCACGGTACTGGTGCTGCATGACATGACCCAGGAGCGGCAGTACATTGCCAATCTTTCCTGGCAGGCCACCCACGACGCGTTGACCGGGCTGGCCAACCGCCGCGAATTCGAATATCGCCTGGAGCAGGCGTTGCACAGCCTGACGCGCCAGCCAGCCCGACATGCCTTGATGTTCCTCGATCTGGATCAATTCAAACTGGTCAACGACACTTGCGGGCATGCTGCGGGTGATGAGCTGCTGCGGCATATCTGCGCACTGTTGCAATCGGGTTTGCGCGAAGGTGACACCTTGGCCCGATTGGGCGGTGACGAGTTCGGCATTCTGCTGGAAAACTGCTCGCCGCAAGCCTCGGAAAAAATCGCCGAGGGCCTGCGCCAGACGGTACAAAACCTGCACTTTGTCTGGAAAGGCCGGCCATTCGTGACCACCGTCAGCATCGGTCTGGTGCACATCATTCAAGCTCCGGCCACCCTTGAGGCTTCATTGCGTGCTGCAGACATGGCCTGCTACATGGCGAAGGAGAAGGGCCGCAATCGGGTGCAGGTCTATCATGCCGACGACTCCGAGTTGTCCCTGCGTTTTGGCGAGATGGCCTGGGTGCAACGCCTGCACATGGCGCTGGAAGAGAACCGCTTCTGTCTGTATTCACAGGAAATCGCTGCGCTGGGGCATATCGAACGGGGCGGCGGGCATATCGAAATCCTGCTGCGTCTGCACGACGAAGCCGGGCGGATGATTCTGCCGGACAGCTTCATTCCTGCCGCCGAGCGTTATGGGCTGATGACGTCCCTGGATCGTTGGGTGGTCGAGAATGTTTTCAGGATCATTGCGCAGGG
Source organism: Pseudomonas sp. GW822-FHT04C11 (assembly GCF_058800905.1). Classification (NCBI taxonomy): domain Bacteria; kingdom Pseudomonadati; phylum Pseudomonadota; class Gammaproteobacteria; order Pseudomonadales; family Pseudomonadaceae; genus Pseudomonas; species Pseudomonas sp. GW822-FHT04C11. The sequence continues at coordinate 121,152 of NZ_JBXAMS010000009.1, forward strand.
CATCGCCCAAGAGCGCAAAGGGCCGTTGGCCATGTGTGCGATCAATCTGTCAGGCACTACCATCGGTGATGAGGCTTTTCTGCACTTTCTGCGTGAAAAATTCACTGCCTATGCCATCCCGCCTGAAATGATTTGTTTTGAAATCACTGAAACCAGCGCGATTTCCAATTTGGGCAGCGCAATCAGATTTATCAATGAGCTCAAAGGGTTGGGATGTCATTTTTCGCTGGATGACTTTTGTGCCGGTATGTCCTCATTCGCCTATCTAAAACATTTACCTGTAGACTTCTTGAAGATCGACGGGAGTTTCGTAAAGGATATGCTGGACGACCCGATTAACCGTGCAATGGTCGAAGTGATCAATCACATCGGTCATGTCATGGGTAAGCGCACCATTGCCGAGTTTGTTGAAACACCCCAGATCGAGCAGGCATTGCTGGAGATCGGGGTGGATTATGCTCAAGGGTATATCATTGAACGCCCGCAATTGTTTACCTGTGACAGCCTGCAATGTCGGCCCGCCAGACCGCAGCCTCTGTTATTCAGGGCGCCTGGCACGTTCCGTTGAAATCTCTTGCTGATCCGTACCATCACAATCAAAAGGAGTGCGACAGTGATCGATACATTCAACAGGTCCGGCCCGCTTATGGAAGCCGCAAGTTACCCCGCCTGGGCTCAGCAACTGATCCGGGATTGCAGCGAGAGCAAGCGTCGGGTTGTCGAACATGAACTGTATCAGCGGATGCGTGACAACAAACTCAGTGCAAGGACCATGCGTCAGTACCTGATTGGTGGCTGGCCGGTCGTTGAACAGTTCGCGTTGTACATGGCGCAAAACCTGACGAAGACCCGCTTTGCCCGCCATCCCGGCGAGGACATGGCGCGTCGCTGGCTGATGCGCAACATTCGGGTTGAGCTCAATCATGCCGACTATTGGGTGCACTGGAGTCGCGCGCATGGCGTCAGCCTCGATGATTTGCAGGCGCAGCAGGTTGCACCTGAGCTTCATGCGTTGAGTCATTGGTGCTGGCATACCAGCTCGGCGGATTCGCTGATTGTTGCCATTGCGGCAACCAACTATGCCATTGAAGGGGCGACCGGGGAGTGGTCGGCGCTGGTGTGTTCCAGTGGAGTCTATGCGGCAGCGTTCCCTGAGGACGACCGCAAGCGCGCGATGAAGTGGCTGAAAATGCACGCTCAATACGATGATGCCCATCCATGGGAAGCCCTGGAAATCATCTGCACGCTGGCGGGCCTGAACCCCACCAGATCCCTGCAAGCTGAACTGCGTCAGGCGATCTGCAAGAGCTACGACTACATGTACCTGTTCCTGGAACGTTGCATGCAACTGGAACACTCCGAAAGGGTTCCGGTAGCCCGGGAGCGGATGGCGCTGGCCGAAAGCTAAACAATCACAGCCAGGTGGCAGTTCCTACATTCGGCGGGGTGTCATGACAGACCGCAGTCTGTAGGAGCTGCCGCAGGCTGCGATCTTTTCCGGAGCGCTTGAGTTCAAGCTTCAACCCGCCATCGCCAACCGGTTACGCCCCTCGCGCTTGGCCACATACAGCGCACTGTCGGCGCGTCGCAACAAGCTGTCTGCGGACTCACCCGGCAGCAGCGTCGAGCATCCGAGGCTGACCGTTAAGCCGATCAGCGTCCCATCCGCCGAATACTCCCCGGCTTGTGCGGCATAGCGCAGGCGTTCGCCTATCATTGCAGCGGCATCGCGGCTGGTGTTGGACAGCAGAATCAGAAACTCTTCTCCGCCGAAGCGAAAGACCATGTCTACGTTGCGCAACTGGTCTTTGATCAAGGTTGCGACAGCCTTCAACACGTCATCGCCGGCGCTGTGACCGTAGTTGTCATTGATCTGTTTGAAGTGATCGATATCGAGCATCAACAACGACAGCGGCTGCAAGTGTCGCCGGGCCATGTCGATCTCCCGTTGCAGGGTCTGATCCATGGCAATGCGATTGCCGGTGCCGGTCAGTGGGTCGCGCAGTGCACTTTGAGTGGCCGCTCGATAGAGCAGGGCATTGCGCATCGGGAAGAGCAAGCTGGATAGCAGGGATTCGAGGTTACCCTGATCCTTTTCGCTGAAGCGCTGATTGCGACGGAACACCAGATCGCCCAGGTGTGTGCCTTCGTGGCTCAGGCTATAGCTCACCGAGTGATGTCCGCGCTGACCGAACTCCAGGCGCAGGTCGCTGGTTTTGTGTTGATAGTTCAAGGCGTCCAGTGGCACAAGGCGCTGAATTTCGCGGAAAAACAGTCCCAGAATGCGCTGCGGCTCAAGGCTGGTTTGCAGTTGCAGGCCCAGCTGCTGGCGCAATTGACCGAGGCTGGCAGGACGCTCCAAAAGGGCTGGCAACTGGCCAAAGCCCAGCCGCTGCATTTTGGCGCTATCAAAGTCAATTGCGTTGGTCTGGGTTGGAGATTTCATATGGCGTGAGCCCCTAAGCAGGAATGCTGTCTTACAGGCTGGGTGAGAGCGGCTTTGGGCTGCGCGTCATACTGGTCCATCAGTCCCGTAGGACATGTGGCTAGATTTTAGTCTGCTTTGTCGAGCAAACGTAAGCTCGACATGGCGCTGCCCGATCGCTAACACGCTGCGTGTTTCAACAGGATTAGAGCGAAAGTCATGCCATTCGGTTCAGACGAATAAAATTCGTTTTAAATCAGCTTGTTGGCTTGTGTGTCGGTGACTGGTGGCTGATTCGGCGGCATTTGATTGACTTCAAACAGACGCTTGAAGGAGGGGAGGCACGTGCCGCGACAGTATGCCGTCGCGGCAGCGGGGTGCGGCGAGGGGCTTACTGAGCGTTGAACGCCTGACCGTTGATGCCAGTGCTGTCCGGCCCCATCAGGTACAGGTAAACCGGCATGATCTCTTCAGGCGTCGGGTTGTTGGCCGGGTTTTCGCCCGGGTACGCTTGAGCGCGCATGCTGGTGCGGGTTGCGCCTGGGTTGATGCTGTTTGAGCGAACCGGCGCGACGTTGTCGACTTCGTCGGCCAGGGTTTGCATCAGGCCTTCGGTGGCGAATTTCGACACGCCATAAGCGCCCCAGTACGCACGACCTTTGCGGCCGACGCTGCTGGAGGTGAAGATTACCGAGGCGTCCTGAGACAGCTTGAGCAGTGGCAGCAGGGTGCTGGTCAGCATGAACATGGCGTTGACGTTGACGTGCATCACGCGCATGAAGTTTTCGCCGGAGAGTTGCTCCAGTGGCGTGCGCGGGCCAATGATCGAGGCGTTGTGCAACAAGCCATCAAGGTGACCGAACTCGGTTTCGATCATGGCCGCCAGTTCGTCGTATTGATGCGGCAGGGCGGTTTCCAGGTTGAACGGAATCACTGCAGGCTGTGGATAACCGGCCGCTTCGATTTCGTCGTAAACCTGGGTCAGATTGGCCTCGGTCTTGCCCAGCAGCAGTACGGTAGCGCCGTGAGCGGCATAGGTTTTTGCCGCGGCAGCGCCGATGCCACGACCGGCGCCGGTGACCAGGATGACCCGATCTTTGAGTAGTTCAGGGCGGGCGGAATAATCAAACATAAAAAACCTCTACAAAGCAGAAAACAGACTGTGGCGAGGGGGCTTGCCCCCGCTGGGTTGCGAAGCGACCCCAAGCTCGGTTTGTCAGCTTCACCGAACTGGCTGATTTACGACTGCTTCGCAGCCGAACGGGGGCAAGCCCCCTCGCCACAAATGCCTCCGGCAGCCAGTTAGATCAGCAGCTACACAGCGCGCTATCGAGCACCTTGCGCAACTCCGAAGGGTGGTCCACCACCACATCCGCGCCCCAGTTTCGTGGATTGTCATCAGGGTGAATGTAGCCAAAGGTCACCGCGGCGGTCCGGGTGCCAGCATCGCGGCCCGACTCGATATCGCGCAGGTCATCACCCACGAACAGCACGCTGGCCGGGTCCAGGTCGAGCATTTTGCAGGCGAGGATCAATGGCTCCGGGTGCGGTTTGCTGTTGGTCACGTGGTCTGGGCAAATCAGCAGCGCCGAGCGTTCGGCCAGTCCCAGTTGTTGCATGATCAGCTCAGCGAAGCGCAGCGGTTTGTTAGTCACCACGCCCCAGATCAGATTGGATTTCTCGATGTCGGCCAACAGTTCAGCCATGCCATCGAAGAGTTTGCTGTGAACCGCGCAACCCTTGAGATAACGCTCCAGAAACTCCAGTCGCAATGCCTCGAAACCCGGTGATTCCGGGTCCATCGAAAAGGTTACCGCCACCATGGCTTTGGCCCCGCCAGAGATCTCGTCGCGGATGTGTTTGTCCGGGATCGGTGCCAACCCGCGGTCGGCCAGCATGCTTTGGCAGATGGCAATGAAGTCCGGCGCGGTGTCGAGCAGGGTGCCGTCCATGTCAAAAAGAACTGCTCTGATTGCCATCGGCTTACTCCTCGCGCAGCGTCTGGATCATGTAGTTGACGTCAACGTCGGCGGCCAGCTTGTAATGCTTGGTCAGCGGGTTGTACGTCAGGCCAATGATGTCCTTGACGCTCAGGCCGGCCTGGCGGCTCCAGGCACCGAGTTCGGAAGGACGGATGAATTTCTTGAAATCATGCGTGCCGCGCGGCAGCAGTTTCATGATGTATTCGGCGCCGACGATAGCGAACAGGTAAGCCTTCGGATTACGGTTGATGGTCGAGAAGAACACCTGGCCACCCGGTTTTACCATGCGGAAGCAGGCACGAATGACCGACGATGGATCGGGCACGTGCTCGAGCATTTCCAGGCAGGTGACGACATCGAATTGCTCGGGCATTTCTTCCGCCAGGGCTTCAGCGGTGATCTGCCGGTACTCGACGCTGACGCCTGATTCCAGTTGATGAAGTTGCGCGACCGCCAACGGCGCTTCGCCCATGTCGATGCCCATCACGGTGGCACCGCGTTGTGCCATGGATTCGCTGAGGATACCGCCGCCGCAACCGACGTCCAGGACCTTCTTGCCGGCCAGTTTAACGCGCTCGTCAATCCAGTTGACCCGCAGCGGGTTGATGTCGTGCAGCGGCTTGAACTCGCTTTCGCGGTCCCACCAGCGATGAGCCAGGGCTTCGAATTTGGCGATTTCAGCGTGGTCGACGTTGCTCATGGGTAATCCTCTAAATCTAAAAAATTCTGCTGTCAGCCTTGAAGTTCGATTCAAGGGGGCGTTCTATTCGGCGTGTCCGCTGATGCGCAGGCCCCAGGCGGTGGCCGTGGCGCATAGCTGTTGTTCATCGAGGCGCGTCAGGCGCCGGTCGTCGAGCAATTGCTTGCCGGCGACCCAAAGGTGTTTCACACAGTCCCGGCCGGTGGCGTAGATAAGCTGCGACACCGGCTCATAAACCGGTTGCTGGGCCAGGCCAGACAGGTCGAAGGCCACCATGTCCGCGGCCTTGCCGACTTCCAGCGAGCCCACTTCGGCTTCCAGCCCCAGCGCACGGGCCCCGTTGAGGGTCGCCATGCGCAAGGCGCGATGAGCGTCCAGGGCGGAGGCCGAGCCGGCAACGGCTTTGGCCAGCAGGGCGGCGGTGCGGGTTTCGCCCAGCAGGTCGAGGTCATTGTTGCTGGCCGCGCCATCGGTGCCGACCGCCACATTGACTCCAGCCTGCCACAAGCGCTCCACTGGGCAAAAGCCGCTGGCCAGTTTCAGGTTCGATTCCGGGCAATGAATCACACTGGTGTTACTTTCTACCAGTAACGCCAGGTCTTCTTCGCTGATTTGCGTCATGTGAACGGCCTGGAAGCGCGGGCCGAGCAAGCCCAGGCGACCGAGGCGGGCCAATGGCCGCTCGCCGCGCTGTTCGACCGATTGCTGGACTTCGAAGGCTGTTTCGTGGACGTGCATGTGAATCGCTGCGTCCAGCTCCTCGGCGATTACCCGGATTTTTTCGAGGTTTTCGTCACCGACGGTGTAGGGTGCATGAGGGCCGAAGGTGATTTTGATGCGCGGGTGATGCTTGAGATCGCCGAACAGCTCGACGCCCTGACGGATAGCCTCATCCGCATCGCAGGCGCCGGGAATCGGGAAATCGAGGATCGGGATGGCGATTTGTGCGCGAATGCCGCTGTTGTGCACGCGTTCGCTGGCAACTTTCGGGAAAAAATACATGTCCGAGAAGCAGGTGATGCCGCCCTTGATCTGCTCGGCAATGGCCAGGTCGGTGCCGTCGCGGACGAAGGCCTCATCGACCCATTTGGTCTCGGCTGGCCAGATGTGCTGCTCAAGCCAGGTCATCAGCGGCAAATCATCGGCCAGGCCACGGAACAATGTCATCGCCGCATGTCCGTGGGCGTTGATCAGGCCTGGGCTGAGCAGCATGCCCGGCAGTTCACGGACCTCGCTGGCCTTGAGCTTCAAGGCTTCGCTGCGCGGGCCGATGAAGGCAATACGCCCGTCGCGGATGCCCAGGCCGTGCTCCTTGAGGACTACGCCAGCAGGTTCGACAGGTACTAACCAGGTTGGCAGCAAGAGTAAGTCGAGCGCAGCGGCAGGATTCGGCATCGAGGGTTCGGTCCAGTGCTTTTATGTAGGATGGCGAAGTATACCCGAGCGTCTTCGCGGGGGGATCGCTATAATCGGCGGCTTTTGTTCATGAGTGCGGGGTGAGGGATGCGCGATCGACTGTTGGCTGCGGAGAAGGTGAAGGCCATCGATTGGCGGGACGGCGCCCTGTACCTGCTGGATCAGCGCATTTTGCCATTCGAAGAAACCTGGATTGCCTACACCGGCGCAGCGGGTGTGGCTGAGGCTATTCGCTCGATGGTGGTGCGTGGTGCTCCGGCAATCGGCATCAGCGCAGCCTACGGCGTGGTGCTGGCGGCGCGCGCGCGGTTTGCTGCGGGTGGCGAATGGCAGGTGGCGCTGGAAGAAGACTTTGCCCTGCTCGCGGATTCACGGCCGACCGCCGTCAACCTGTTCTGGGCGCTGGGTCGCATGCGCGAACGCCTGGAGCGGCTCAAAGATCACCCCAATCCATTGGAAGTGCTTGAGGCAGAGGCTTTGGCAATCCATGAAAGTGATCGCGAAGCCAACCTGACCATGGCGCAATTGGGTGTCGACCTGATCCGCAAGCATCAGGGCAATGCCCAGGCTGTTTTGACCCACTGTAATACGGGGGCGTTGGCGACTGGCGGTTTCGGTACTGCGCTCGGGGTGATTCGTGGCGCGTTCCTGGAGGGCATGATCGAGCGGGTTTATGCCGACGAAACCCGGCCTTGGCTGCAAGGCTCGCGCTTGACCGCCTGGGAACTGGCCAACGAAGGCATTCCGGTCACCCTGAACGCCGACTCGGCCGCTGCGCACATCATGAAAACCAAGGGCGTGACCTGGGTGATCGTCGGCGCTGACCGAATTACCGCCAACGGTGACGTGGCGAACAAGATCGGCACTTACCAGTTGGCGGTCAATGCCATGCACCACGGCGTGCGTTTCATGGTGGTGGCGCCGAGTTCGACCATCGACATGAATCTGGCCAGTGGCGACGACATCCCGATCGAAGAGCGTGATGGCAGCGAGTTGCTGGACATCGGTGGCAAGCGGGTGGGGGCTGATGTCGATGCATTCAATCCGGTGTTCGATGTCACGCCGGCTGACCTGATCGACGTCATCGTTACCGAAAAAGGCATCGTCGAGCGGCCGGATACCGCGAAGATGGCGCAACTGATGTGCCGCAAACGCTTGCACTGACGATCCGGGGGTGCCTGAAATACTGCCATCGCGGGCAAGCCTTGCTCTGTAGGAGCAAGGCTTGCCCGCGATGAACGATGACTCGGTCTGCCGTTCCTGGCACCCATATTTTGCTTGTGAATCGAGGGTTGTCACGGCTCTAAGCCTCTCTCGTCGCCTTTACGCCTGTCACCGGTCAACTAACTATGCTCCATGCGCATCTGGGGGATAGGTGCGTGGCGGCTCTTGTGATAACATCCGGCGGTTTCCAAGGTAGTCCGATGTGGCTGCCTTTACTGCGCAGATCCATGGCATAACTCGTTGATTTGTCGTAAGTCGGTGCTGGCACTCAGCCTGCAGCGGCGAGCTTCGTTCGTCCCATATGGATGTGACGAAGTTTCACCAGAAAAAGGAATCAGGCTTCTCATGGGCGAACTGGCCAAAGAAATCCTCCCGGTCAATATCGAAGACGAGCTGAAACAGTCCTACCTCGACTACGCGATGAGCGTAATTGTCGGTCGGGCACTGCCTGATGCGCGCGATGGCTTGAAGCCCGTGCATCGGCGTGTGCTGTTCGCGATGAGCGAGCTGGGTAACGACTTCAACAAGCCGTACAAGAAATCTGCCCGTGTTGTCGGTGACGTGATCGGTAAGTATCACCCGCACGGTGATACCGCGGTGTACGACACCATCGTTCGTATGGCGCAGCCATTCTCGCTGCGTTACCTGCTGGTAGACGGTCAAGGCAACTTCGGTTCGGTCGACGGCGACAACGCCGCTGCGATGCGATACACCGAAGTGCGCATGACCAAGCTGGCGCACGAGCTGCTGGCTGACCTGCATAAAGAAACCGTGGACTGGGTGCCGAACTACGACGGCACCGAAATGATCCCGGCGGTCATGCCGACCCGCATTCCCAACCTGCTGGTCAACGGTTCCAGCGGTATCGCCGTGGGCATGGCGACCAACATTCCGCCGCACAACCTCGGTGAAGTCATCGACGGTTGCCTGGCACTCATCGACAACCCCGAGTTGACCATCGATGAGCTGATGCAATACATCCCAGGTCCGGACTTCCCTACCGCCGCGATCATCAATGGTCGCGCCGGTATCATCGAAGCCTACCGTACCGGTCGCGGCCGCATTTACATGCGTGCCCGTTCGATCATCGAAGACATCGACAAGGTTGGTGGTCGTCAGCAGATCGTCATCACCGAACTGCCTTACCAGTTGAACAAGGCACGTCTGATCGAGAAGATCGCCGAGCTGGTCAAAGAGAAGAAGCTGGAAGGCATCACCGAGCTGCGCGATGAGTCCGACAAAGACGGTATGCGCGTGGTGATCGAGCTGCGTCGTGGCGAAGTGCCTGAGGTCATCCTCAACAACCTCTACGCCCAGACCCAGCTGCAAGCGGTGTTCGGTATCAACATCGTTGCGTTGATCGACGGCCGTCCGCGGATCCTGAACCTCAAGGACCTGCTGGAAGCCTTCGTGCGTCACCGCCGCGAAGTGGTGACCCGTCGTACCGTGTTCGAACTGCGTAAAGCCCGTGAGCGTGGTCACATCCTCGAAGGTCAGGCAGTTGCGCTGTCGAACATCGACCCGGTCATCGCCCTGATCAAGGCTTCGCCAACGCCGTCGGAAGCCAAGGAAGCGCTGATCAGCACGCCGTGGGAATCCTCCGCGGTGGTTGCGATGGTTGAGCGCGCCGGTGCTGACTCTTGCCGTCCAGAGACCCTGGACCCGCAATACGGTCTGCGCGAAGGCAAGTACTTCCTGTCGCCGGAACAGGCGCAAGCCATTCTGGAACTGCGTCTGCACCGTCTGACCGGCCTGGAACACGAAAAACTGCTGGCCGAGTATCAAGAGATCCTCAACCAGATCGGCGAGCTGATCCGCATCCTCAACAGCGCCACGCGCCTGATGGAAGTGATCCGCGAAGAGCTGGAAGTGATTCGTGCCGAGTACGGCGATGTGCGTCGCACCGAAATTCTCGATGCGCGTCTGGACCTGACCCTGGGTGACATGATCCCGGAAGAAGAACGCGTCGTGACCATTTCCCACGGTGGCTACGCCAAGACCCAGCCTTTGGCTGCGTACCAGGCTCAGCGTCGTGGCGGTAAAGGCAAATCGGCTACCGGCGTCAAGGATGAGGACTACATCGCTCACCTGCTGGTCGCCAACAGCCACACCACGCTGCTGCTGTTCTCCAGCAAGGGCAAGGTTTACTGGCTGAAAACCTACGAAATTCCTGAGGCATCCCGCGCTGCCCGCGGTCGTCCGCTGGTCAACCTGCTGCCGCTGGACGACGGTGAATACATCACCACCATGCTGCCGGTCGAGGAATACACCGAAGGTCACTACATCTTCATGGCTACCGCCAACGGCACCGTGAAGAAGACCCCGCTGGAATCCTTCAGTCGTCAGCGTAGCGTTGGCTTGATCGCGCTGGAGCTGGACGAAGGCGACGTGTTGATCAGTGCTGCCATCACCGATGGCGAGCGTGAAGTCATGCTGTTCTCCGACGGCGGCAAGGTTACCCGCTTCAAAGAGTCCGACGTTCGCGCCATGGGCCGTACCGCTCGCGGTGTCCGCGGCATGCGTCTGCCGGAAGGCCAGAAGCTGATTTCCATGCTGATCCCGGAAGAAGGCAGCCAGATCCTCACCGCTTCGGCGCGTGGTTTCGGCAAGCGTACCGCCATCACCGAGTTCCCTGAGTACAAGCGTGGCGGTCAGGGCGTTATCGCCATGGTCAGCAACGAGCGTAACGGCCGTCTGGTCGGCGCAGTCCAGGTGCTCGACGGCGAGGAAATCATGCTGATTTCCGACCAGGGCACCCTGGTGCGTACTCGTGTTGACGAAGTATCCAGTCTGGGTCGTAACACCCAGGGCGTGACCCTGATCAAACTGGCCAGCGATGAAACACTGGTCGGTCTGGAGCGGGTTCAGGAGCCATCGGAAGTCGAAGGCGAAGAGCTGGAAGGCGAAGAGGGTGCCGGGCTCGAAGGTGTGGTGCTCGATGCCGGCACCGAGCCGGACGATACTGTCGAAAGCCAGCAGGCTGAAGCAGCTGACGAAGAAGAGTCGCAAGACTAACCAAATCGTAGCAGGGCAGAGTGTTTGCTCTGTCCGCTACCGTGAATGCATAGCGAGAGTGGATGTGAGCAAACGAGCCTATAACTTCTGCGCAGGTCCTGCTGCGCTGCCTGAAGCTGTCCTGTTGCGTGCCCAGTCGGAATTGCTCGACTGGCATGGCAAGGGTCTCTCGGTCATGGAAATGAGCCATCGCAGCGATGAGTTCGTGTCCATTGCGACCAAGGCCGAGCAGGATCTGCGTGATCTGCTGAATATCCCCTCGAACTATAAAGTGCTGTTTCTGCAAGGCGGCGCCAGCCAGCAATTTGCTCAGATTCCTCTGAACCTGTTGCCGGAAAACGGCAAGGCCGACTATATCGACACCGGTATCTGGTCGCAGAAAGCCATTGAAGAAGCGCAGCGCTTCGGCCACGTCAACGTCGCCGCGACCGCCAAGCCTTACGACTATTTCGCAATTCCCGGCCAGAACGAATGGAAGCTGTCGCAAGACGCGGCCTACGTGCACTACGCGCCGAACGAAACCATCGGTGGTCTGGAGTTCCAGTGGATCCCGGAAACCGGTGATGTTCCGCTGGTTGCAGACATGTCTTCGGACATTCTCTCGCGCCCTGTGGATATCTCGCGTTTCGGCATGATCTACGCCGGTGCCCAGAAAAACATCGGCCCGAGCGGCATCGTCGTCAACATCGTGCGTGAAGACCTGTTGGGTCGTGCCCGTTCGTTCTGCCCGACCATGCTTGACTACAAGGTCGCGGCCGACAACGGCTCGATGTACAACACCCCGCCAACACTGGCCTGGTACTTGTCCGGTCTTGTGTTCGAATGGCTGAAAGAGCAGGGTGGTGTTGAGGCCATTGGCAAGCTCAATGAAGTCAAGCAGCGCACGCTGTACAACTTCATTGATGCCAGCGGCTTGTACAGCAACCCGATCAACAAGACTGACCGCTCGTGGATGAACGTGCCGTTCCGTCTGGCTGACGATCGCCTCGACAAGCCGTTCCTGGTCGGTGCTGAAGCACGCGGACTGCTGAACCTCAAGGGTCACCGTTCGGTAGGCGGCATGCGTGCCTCTATCTACAACGCCGTCGACATCAACGCAGTCAACGCGCTGGTGGCGTACATGGCAGAGTTCGAGAAGGAACACGGCTAATGTCTGAGCAAGAACTCAAGGCACTGCGCCTGCGCATTGATGCTCTGGACGAAAAAATCCTCGAGCTGATCAGTGAGCGTGCACGCTGCGCCCAGGAAGTCGCGCGAGTAAAGATGGCTACGCTGGCCGAAGGCGAAGTGCCGGTGTTCTATCGTCCTGAGCGTGAGGCTCAGGTGCTCAAGCGCGTAATGGAGCGCAACCAGGGGCCGCTGGGTAACGAAGAGATGGCGCGGTTGTTCCGTGAAATCATGTCCTCGTGCCTGGCGCTCGAGCAGCCGCTGAAAGTGGCCTACCTCGGCCCTGAAGGAACCTTCACTCAAGCAGCGGCCATGAAGCACTTTGGCCATGCGGTGATCAGCAAGCCAATGGCGGCGATCGACGAAGTGTTCCGTGAAGTGGCTGCCGGAGCGGTGAACTTTGGCGTGGTGCCTGTGGAAAACTCCACCGAGGGTGCGGTCAACCACACTCTCGACAGCTTCCTCGAACACGACATGGTTATCTGTGGCGAAGTCGAGCTGCGCATTCACCACCACTTGCTGGTGGGTGAAAACACCAAGACCGACAGCATCAGCCGCATTTACTCCCATGCCCAGTCCCTGGCGCAGTGCCGCAAGTGGCTGGACGCTCATTACCCGAACGTCGAACGCGTGGCGGTATCGAGCAATGCCGAAGCGGCCAAACGGGTCAAGGGTGAGTGGAACTCGGCGGCGATTGCCGGCGACATGGCGGCAGGCTTGTACGGGTTGACCCGTCTGGCCGAAAAAATCGAGGATCGCCCGGACAACTCCACGCGATTCCTGATGATCGGCAGCCAGGAAGTGCCACCGACCGGCGACGACAAAACGTCGATCATCGTCTCGATGAGCAACAAACCTGGCGCGCTTCACGAGTTGCTGGTGCCGTTCCATGACAATGGCATCGACCTGACGCGAATCGAAACCCGTCCATCGCGCAGCGGCAAGTGGACCTACGTGTTCTTCATCGATTTCGTCGGCCACCACCGCGACCCGCTGATAAAAGCGGTGCTGGAGAAAATCAGTCAGGAAGCGGTAGCACTTAAAGTGTTGGGTTCCTACCCGAAAGCAGTTCTCTAAAGGCGTTGATAATGAGTGGCGACTTCCTCGCTCTGGCACAGCCGGGCGTGCAACAACTTTCGCCTTACGTTCCGGGCAAACCCGTGGACGAACTGGCCCGCGAGCTGGACATCGATCCGGCAAAAATCGTCAAGCTGGCGAGCAACGAAAACCCGCTGGGTGCCAGTCCCAAGGCACTGGCGGCGATTCGCGAAGAACTGGCTGAGCTGACTCGCTATCCAGACGGCAACGGGTTTGCGCTGAAAACCCTGCTGGCTGAGCAGTGCCGGGTCGAGCTCAATCAAGTGACGTTGGGCAACGGCTCCAACGACATTCTTGAGCTGGTCGCGCGTGCCTATCTGGCGCCAGGTCTGAATGCGGTCTTCAGTGAGCACGCGTTTGCCGTCTACCCGATCGTCACTCAGGCGGTGGGTGCCGAGGCGCGAGTGATTCCAGCCAAAGACTGGGGGCATGACCTGTCGGCGATGCTCGAAGCCATCGACAGCAACACCCGCGTGGTGTTCATCGCCAACCCGAACAACCCGACCGGAACCTGGTTCGACGCCGAGGCGCTGGACGAGTTTCTGCAGGACGTGCCTGAGCGCGTGCTGGTGGTGCTGGATGAGGCGTACATCGAATACGCCGAAGGCAGCGACCTGCCGGATGGTCTGGATTTCCTCGCGGCGTACCCGAACCTGCTGGTTTCCCGGACCTTCTCCAAGGCCTACGGTCTGGCTGCGCTGCGTGTGGGTTATGGCTTGTCGACCGCAGTGGTCGCCGATGTGTTGAATCGTGTGCGTCAGCCATTCAACGTCAACAGCCTGGCCCTGGCAGCAGCCTGCGCAGCGTTGCAGGACGATGAATACCTGGCTGAAAGCCGTCGTCTGAACGAGTCCGGCATGCAGCAGCTCGAAGCAGGTTTTCGTGAGTTGGGGCTGAGCTGGATTCCTTCCAAGGGCAACTTCATCTGTGTCGATCTGGGGCGCGTTGCGGCGCCGGTTTTCCAGGGTTTGCTGCATGAAGGTGTGATCGTGCGTCCGGTGGCCAATTACGGCATGCCGAACCACTTGCGCATCACCATCGGTCTGCCGGCTGAAAACAGTCGCTTCCTCGAGGCGCTGGCCAAGGTTCTGGCCCGTGGTTGATGTCATCGCCGTGCAACCTGCTGTGCCTATGATCGGTCGCCTGGTGGTGATTGGTCTCGGGCTGATCGGTGGTTCGTTCGCCAAGGGCCTGCGTGAAAGCGGATTGTGCCGAGAAGTGGTGGGTGTTGACCTCGATCCGCAATCGCGAAAACTGGCGGTCGAGCTGGGCGTGGTGGACCGTTGTGAAGACGACCTCGCTACCGCGTGCTGCGGCGCCGATGTGATTCAGCTGGCGGTGCCGATCCTGGCGATGGAGAAACTGCTGGTGCTGTTGGCTGGCATGGACCTGGGGGCGGCGATTCTGACCGATGTCGGCAGTGCCAAAGGCAATGTGGTGCGCGCAGCGACCGAAGCCTTCGGTGGCATGCCGGCACGCTTCGTTCCAGGGCATCCGATCGCCGGTTCCGAGCAGAGCGGAGTCGAGGCTTCCAATGCTCAGCTGTTCCGTCGACACAAAGTGATTCTGACACCGCTTGAACAAACCGATCCGGCTGCACTGGCAGTTGTCGACCGGCTCTGGCGTGAATTGGGTGCCGATGTCGAGCACATGCAGGTCGAGCGTCACGACGAAGTGCTGGCGGCGACCAGTCATTTGCCGCACCTGTTGGCGTTCGGATTGGTCGATTCGTTGGCTAAACGCAGTGAAAATCTGGAAATCTTCCGTTACGCTGCCGGCGGTTTCCGCGATTTCACGAGAATCGCCGGCAGTGACCCGGTCATGTGGCACGACATCTTCCTCGCCAATCGCGAAGCTGTCCTGCGCACACTCGATACATTTCGCAGCGATCTCGACGCCTTGCGCGACGCGGTCGATGCAGGGGACGGGCACCAACTGTTGGGCGTCTTTACGCGCGCCCGGGTTGCCCGCGAGCATTTCAGTAAAATCCTGGCCCGCCGGGCCTATGTGGACGCTATGAACTCCAACGATCTGATTTTCCTGGCAAATCCTGGTGGCCGCCTGAGTGGGCGGATTCGTGTACCGGGCGACAAATCAATTTCCCACCGTTCGATCATGCTCGGCTCCCTCGCTGAAGGCGTTACCGAAGTCGAAGGTTTCCTCGAGGGTGAAGATGCCCTGGCGACCTTGCAGGCCTTCCGTGACATGGGTGTCGTGATCGAAGGTCCGCACCATGGTCGCGTGACCATCCACGGTGTCGGCCTGCATGGCTTGAAACCGGCTCCCGGCCCGATCTATCTGGGCAACTCGGGTACGTCGATGCGTCTGTTGTCCGGCTTGCTGGCTGCGCAGGACTTCGACAGCACCTTGACGGGCGATGCGTCGCTGTCCAAGCGTCCGATGAATCGTGTGGCCAACCCGCTGCGCGAAATGGGTGCGGTGATCGAGACGGCGGCAGAAGGTCGTCCGCCGATGACCATTCGTGGCGGCAACAAGCTCAAGGGCCTGACCTACACCATGCCGATGGCCAGCGCCCAGGTTAAATCCTGCCTGCTGTTGGCGGGTCTGTACGCCGAGGGCAAGACCACCGTCACCGAACCTGCTCCGACCCGTGACCATACCGAGCGTATGCTGCGTGGCTTCGGCTACCCGGTTACCGTCAACGGCGCCACCGCGTCGGTCGAATCCGGCCACAAGCTGAGCGCGACGCACATTGAAGTGCCGGGCGATATCTCCTCGTCGGCATTCTTCCTGGTCGCGGCGTCGATTGCCGAGGGTTCGGAGTTGGTGCTCGAGCACGTGGGGATCAACCCGACCCGTACCGGTGTGATCGACATCCTGCGTCTGATGGGCGCCGATATCACTCTGGAAAACCAGCGTGAAGTCGGTGGTGAGCCAGTGGCTGATTTGCGCGTGCGGGCAGCTAAGCTTAAGGGTATCGAAATTCCTGAAGCGCTGGTTCCGCTGGCCATCGACGAGTTCCCGGTACTGTTCGTGGCGGCGGCCTGTGCCGAAGGTCGGACTATTTTGCGCGGCGCGGAAGAGTTGCGGGTCAAGGAGTCGGATCGTATCCAGGTGATGGCGGATGGTTTGCTGGCGCTGGGCGTCAAGTGCGAGCCAACGCCGGACGGCATCATCATCGACGGCAGCCAGATTGGCGGCGGCGAAGTGCATGGTCACGGCGATCACCGGATTGCCATGGCGTTCAGCGTTGCATCGTTGCGTGCCAATGCACCGATCCGTATCCATGATTGCGCCAACGTTGCGACCTCCTTCCCGAACTTCCTCGCGTTGTGCGCGCAAGTCGGTATTCGTGTTGCTCAAGAGGCTCAGTCGTGACCAGCCACGCTCCGGTAATCACCATCGACGGACCGAGCGGCTCGGGCAAGGGCACTATTGCCGGGATTCTCGCCAAGCGCCTGGGTTGGTGCTTGCTGGATTCCGGTGCGTTGTACCGTTTGCTGGCATTCGCTGCGCGCAATCATGGTGTCGACTTGACCAACGAAGAGTCGCTGAAGCTGTTGGCCGCTCATCTCGATGTGCAGTTCATCGGGGCGACCGAAGGTCATCCGCAGCGCATCATCCTTGAAGGTGATGATGTCACTGACGATTTGCGCAACGAGCAGGTTGGGGCATGGGCCTCGCAAGTGGCGGCACTTCCTGCCGTGCGTGACGCCTTGCTGCAGCGCCAGCGGGCATTTCAGGAGGCGCCGGGGTTGGTGGCTGATGGCCGCGACATGGGCACCGTTGTATTTCCCGACGCGCCGCTGAAGATTTTTCTGACCGCCAGCGCCGAGGAACGGGCGCGCCGACGTTATTTACAGTTGAAGGGCAAAGTCGAGGGTGTTAGTCTGTCGAGTCTGCTAGATGAGATCCGTGTGCGCGATGAGCGCGACACCCAGCGAGCGGTAGCCCCGCTCAAGCCGGCGGTCGACGCCATACAGCTGGATTCCACGGAGTTGTCCATCGAGCAGGTGCTGGAACGCATCATGAGCGAGATCGCCATTCGCGATATCGCCGGGTGACCAAGAAGCACCGCAGGGGACCAGTCATAGTCTTGCGGCGTTTCTTTTATATAAACGTAACCCACATTGTCTGGGATGTGGCAGATGGGCGTATTCTTCGCCCTTATCAACAGGAATTAAAATGAGCGAAAGCTTTGCGGAACTCTTTGAAGAAAGCCTAAAAACCCTGAACCTTCAGGCAGGCTCCATCATCACCGGTGTTATCGTTGATATCGATTACCAAGCTCGCTGGGTAACCGTTCACGCTGGCCTGAAGTCTGAAGCACTCATCCCGCTTGAGCAGTTCTACAACGACGCTGGCGAACTGAATATCAACGTCGGTGACGAAGTTCACGTTGCGCTGGATTCGGTTGAAGACGGCTTTGGTGAAACCAAGCTGTCCCGTGAAAAAGCCAAGCGCGCTGAATGCTGGATCGTTCTGGAAGCAGCCTTCGCAGCCGAAGAAGTGGTCAAGGGCGTTATCAACGGTAAGGTTAAAGGCGGCTTCACTGTCGACGTTAACGGCATCCGTGCGTTCCTGCCTGGTTCTCTGGTTGACGTCCGTCCAGTGCGCGACACCACGCATCTGGAAGGCAAAGAGCTGGAATTCAAGGTCATCAAACTCGACCAGAAACGCAACAACGTTGTCGTTTCCCGTCGTAGCGTCCTCGAAGCCGAGAACTCCGCTGAGCGTGAAGCTCTGCTGGAATCCCTGCAGGAAGGTCAACAAGTCAAAGGTATCGTCAAAAACCTCACCGATTACGGCGCATTCGTCGATCTGGGTGGCGTCGATGGCCTGCTGCACATTACCGACATGGCTTGGAAGCGTATCAAGCATCCTTCCGAAATCGTCAACGTTGGCGACGAGATCGATGTCAAGGTTCTGAAGTACGATCGCGAGCGCAATCGTGTTTCCCTGGGCCTGAAGCAACTGGGCGAAGATCCATGGGTTGCTATCAAAGCCCGTTACCCAGAAAGCACTCGCGTTACCGCACGTGTGACCAACCTGACCGACTACGGCTGCTTCGCTGAGCTGGAAGAAGGCGTTGAAGGCCTGGTACACGTTTCCGAAATGGACTGGACCAACAAGAACATCCACCCTTCGAAAGTCGTACAAGTCGGCGACGAAGTGGAAGTTATGGTTCTGGACATCGACGAAGAGCGTCGTCGTATCTCCCTGGGCATCAAGCAGTGCAAATCTAACCCATGGGAAGATTTCTCTGGCCAGTTCAACAAGGGCGATAAAATCTCCGGCACCATCAAGTCGATCACCGATTTCGGTATCTTCATTGGTCTGGACGGCGGCATCGATGGCCTGGTTCATCTGTCCGACATCTCCTGGAACGAAGTGGGCGAAGAAGCCGTACGTCGCTTCAAGAAGGGCGACGAGCTGGACACCGTTATCCTGTCGGTTGACCCAGAGCGCGAACGTATCTCCCTGGGTATCAAGCAACTGGAAAGCGATCCGTTCTCCGAGTACGTTCAAGAGAACGACAAAGGCGCAATCGTTAAAGGCATCGTGAAAGAAGTTGACGCTAAAGGCGCCATCATCACTTTGGCTACCGATATCGAAGCTACTCTGAAAGCCTCCGAAATCAGCCGTGACCGCATCGAAGATGCGCGCAACGTTCTGAAAGAAGGCGAAGAAGTTGAAGCCAAGATCATCAGCGTTGACCGCAAGAGCCGTGTAATCCAGCTCTCGATCAAGTCGAAAGACGTTGAAGACGAGAAGGAAGCAATCCAGAGCCTGCGCGACAAGCCAGCTGCTTCGGATGCTCCAGTTGACACCACTCTTGGTGCTCTGCTGCGTGCACAAATGGAAAAACAGAACTAAGTTCTGTCAGACCATAGAAAAAGGGCGACTTCGGTCGCCCTTTTTTGTGCCTGAAATTTGAGGTGTCGGGGTGCTGGGGAAACAATGCGGGAATAAGGTGGTCTGTTGTTTGGGTGTATCAATTGCCTATCTGGAGCTAGGCTTTAGCTTGAACCGAGCATTCGTCGGGTGTGACTCCTGGCATTAAAGGAAGGAAATGAACAAGCTCATTGTTGTATTGGCAGTCTTGGTCTTGGTGGGGTGTACGACTAGTGTCAAGACTCACGTGGTGCGTGGCGTGAGTGGTATCGAGATCGATTGTTCGGGGCTCGGATCAGGTTGGGATAAGTGTTACAAGCGTGCTGCAAGAGAGTGTGGGGTGGAGGGGTACAAGGTCATTGGCAGGTCCAGTGATGCTAAGGAGGAGGAAGAGGATTATCTATTCGGGTGGAACCCGGCCGGATACCTCACTCGCGTCATGTTGGTGGTCTGCAGGTGACGGTTCGGTTTGCCTCTGTGGTGTGGAAGGGTGGGGTGTCGGTCTCCGGGAGGCGAGCTTTGCGGTGTCTGTCAGGGAATGCAGATAAGTCAATATATAGGCTGTTCAAAACCCTTCGAGCATGCTAAAACCTTTGAAGCGCTGATCTAGCTGCTTGAAAAAGAAGGGAAAAATATGACGAAGTCGGAGTTGATCGAACGAATTGTCACCCATCAAGGGCTACTCTCATCCAAGGATGTGGAGCTGGCCATCAAGACCATGCTTGAGCAAATGTCCCAGTGCCTGGCTACCGGTGATCGAATCGAAATCCGTGGCTTTGGCAGCTTCTCTTTACACTATCGTGCACCGCGCGTCGGCCGTAACCCAAAGACCGGCCAATCCGTCAGCCTCGACGGTAAATTCGTTCCTCATTTCAAACCGGGCAAAGAGCTCCGGGATCGGGTGAATGAGGATGAGGAGGAGGGGCTTTGACAGTCGTCATTCAGAGAGCGATTCATGCGTAATCTCAAACGCGTACTCCTCGGAGTCTTTGTGTTGTTGCTGGTTTTGGCAGTATTGGCATTCGTGCTGGAGAATCAGCAGTCAGTCTCATTGTTGTTCCTGGGGTGGGCAGGGCCACAGTTGCCGGTCTCGGTAGTGATGGTCCTCGTACTGCTATTGGGGATGGCGATCGGCCCTATCCTTGGTTGGCTCAGTCGTAAAGCCAGAATGGTGCGCAAGCACCGTGCCTGACGGTGATAGGGGTGGGGCTGGTATCGAATTTGTGCCGCAGTTTGTCTATATCCATTAGTAAAACCTTTATTAAACTGTAAAATGTTGCGCCTGTCCGAATAGCGGTACATTTCCCATTCGGTTCAGACTGACTCTGTCAGCGGCCTTTGCTCAACCGACGGCTTCTGCATTTATGGATTAGACAGCGCTCGGTTGGCGGCCCTGTCAGTAACTCAAGGGTATGGTTTCGCGTGAAAATTCTAGTAACCGGCGGCGCCGGATTTATCGGCTCGGCAGTCATTCGTCATATCATCTCCAACACTGCCGACTCTGTCGTTAACGTCGATAAGCTGACTTATGCCGGTAACCTTGAGTCGTTGGCCGAAGTCAGTCAGAACTCGCGTTACGTGTTCGAGCGCGTCGACATCTGCGACCGTGATCAAGTGGACCGTGTCCTGCGTGAACACCAACCGGATGCGATCATGCATCTGGCCGCAGAGTCTCACGTTGATCGTTCGATCTCCGGTCCGTCCGAATTTATCCAGACCAACATCATTGGTACCTACACCTTGTTGGAAGCTGCGCGCCACTATTGGGCAGCGCTGGATGACTCGCGTAAAGCCATCTTCCGCTTCCACCATATCTCGACCGACGAAGTCTATGGAGACCTCGAAGGTCCAGAAGACCTCTTCACCGAAACCACGCCGTACCAGCCAAGCTCGCCATACTCGGCCAGCAAGGCCAGTTCCGACCACCTGGTTCGTGCCTGGAGCCGTACCTATGGCCTGCCGACCCTGGTCACAAACTGCTCGAACAACTACGGCCCGTGCCATTTCCCTGAGAAGCTGATCCCACTGATCATCCTCAATGCACTGGAAGGCAAGCCATTGCCGGTCTACGGTAAAGGCAACCAAGTTCGTGACTGGCTCTACGTCGAAGACCACGCCCGCGCACTGTACAAAGTCGTAACCGAAGGCGTTATCGGCGAGACCTACAACATCGGCGGCCATAACGAAAAGCAAAACATCGAAGTGGTGCACACCCTGTGCGCACTACTCGATGAGCTGCGTCCGGACTCCGCTCATCGCCCACACGCCAGTTTGATCACCTACGTTCAAGATCGTCCGGGCCACGATCAGCGTTACGCCATCGATGCCAGTAAAATCCAGCGTGAGCTGGGTTGGGTGCCTGAAGAAACTTTCGAGACCGGGATACGCAAAACCGTCGAGTGGTACCTCGAGAACACTGAATGGGTTGCTCACGTGAAAAGCGGCAGCTATCAACAGTGGATTGATAAAAACTACGCCGACCGCTCAAGCAAAACATGAAAATCCTTCTGCTTGGAAAGAATGGCCAAGTCGGCTGGGAGCTACAGCGCTCCCTTGCGCCACTCGGAGAGGTCATTGCTCTTGACCGCCAAACAGTCGATGGGTTGAGTGGCGACTTGTCCGATCTTGACTCACTGCGCACAACGATTCGTCAGGTCAACCCCGACGTCATCGTCAACGCCGCAGCTTATACCTCGGTGGATAAAGCTGAATCAGAGCCTGAACTTGCAACTCGCATAAATGCACTGGCGACCCAGGTTATGGCCGAAGAAGCATTATTCCTTGATGCCTGGTTGATTCACTACTCGACGGACTACGTGTTCAGCGGCAGTGGGCAAAAGCCATGGCAAGAAAATGACGCAGTTGCGCCATTGAATCATTACGGTGCGAGTAAGCTCGCTGGCGAGCAGGCCATTACCGCTTCGGGCTGCAAACACCTGATTTTTCGTACCAGTTGGGCCTACGGCGCTCGGGGCAACAACTTTGCCAAAACCATGTTGCGTCTTGCTAAGGACCGGGAAACGTTGAGCGTTATTGCCGATCAGATTGGCGCACCCACCGGTGCAGATCTGATCGCAGACGTAACCGCCTTGGCTATTTGGCAAGTCGTTAAGCGCCCGGACCTGGGAGGCGTATATCACTTGGCAGCTGGCGGCGAAGTCTCATGGTACGGCTATGCTAGTTATGTAATAGATTTTGCGCGGGCCAATGGTGAGCAGTTAGCTGTAGTTGAGATCACTTCTATAGAGGCAGTGTCTTACCCTACGCCTGCACGCCGTCCTCTGAATTCCCGGTTGAATACTCAGAAGCTGCGTGACAATTTTTCTCTGCACTTACCGGATTGGCAAAGTGGCGTAACCCGAATGCTTATGGAAGTTCTAAATAAATGATCAACACGACAAATCGCAAAGGCATCATCCTCGCAGGTGGCTCGGGCACGCGCTTGCACCCGTTGACCCTCGGCGTTTCCAAGCAGATGCTGCCGATCTACGACAAGCCGATGATCTTTTATCCTCTGTCAGTGCTGATGCTTGCGGGCATGCGAGAAATTCTGATCATCTCCACCCCAGAAGACTTGCCGTGCTTCCGCAAGCTGTTAGGTGATGGCAGCCTGTACGGCATTCAGCTCACCTATGCCGAACAACCGAGCCCGGATGGCTTGGCCCAAGCCTTCATCATAGGGGAAGAATTCATTGGCAAGGATCCATGCTGCCTGATCCTGGGCGACAACATTTTTTACGGTCAACACTTCTCTGATAATCTGCGTTCAGCCAGCAGCCAGGAGCATGGGGCTACAGTGTTTGGCTATCATGTGTCCGACCCGGAGCGCTTCGGCGTGGTTGAGTTCGATGGTTCGGGCCGCGCCCTCAGCATCGAAGAAAAGCCACTCAAGCCAAAATCCAGCTATGCCGTCACCGGGCTGTATTTCTACGACAACAAGGTTGTCGAAATCGCCAAGAACATAAAGCCGTCCGAACGCGGCGAGTTGGAAATTACCGACGTTAACCGTGCCTATCTCGAGCAAAAGACTCTTAATGTAGAAATGCTCGGTCGCGGCTTCGCCTGGCTGGACACCGGTACCCACGACTCGTTGCTGGAAGCCAGCCACTTTGTGCACACCATCGAGCAGCGTCAAGGGCTGAAAGTGGCTTGCCTGGAAGAGATTGCCTATCACAACGGCTGGATCACAGCCGAGCAGTTGGGCGTCCAAGCCGACGCTCTGAAGAAGACTGGCTACGGTCAGTACTTGAAGAAACTGCTGGATTTGTCTTCCCACTATGGCGACAACACAACCTTTTGAGCTGCAGCGTTCGACTCGTTTAAGCAGGAATGGCATGCCAGTAAAACACCCAAGGGTTGCAGTTTTGCTAGCGGCCTATAATGGCATGCAGTGGATCGAGGAGCAGATTGCCTCGATCCTCATCCAGTCATCAGTAGACATAACGATCTATATTAGTGTCGACCCTTCAACGGATGGCACCGAAGTTTGGTGCGCGGCGTATGCGGCTGAGCACTCCCGTGTGGTACTGCTACCGGCCGCCGGTATCTTCGGTGGTGCCTCGCGTAATTTTTTCCGGCTGATCCGTGATGTCGATTTCGACGGTTATGACTTCATTGCCTTTGCCGATCAGGATGACGTTTGGCACACTGACAAGCTTGAGCGGGCGACACGGACTCTGAACACCGGCGAATATGCGGCTTACTCGAGCAACGTCACCGCCTTCTGGCCGGATGGTAGAACCCATTTGCTGAATAAGGCGCAGCCGCAAGTCACTTGGGATTTCCTGTTCGAAGCCGCTGGCCCCGGTTGTACCTATGTGTTTGATAAGAGTCTGGCCGAGCCCTTGAAGGCATCCATGCTTAGTAACTGGCAACAATTGCAGGAAGTCGGCTTGCACGACTGGTACTGCTACGCCTATGCCCGCAGTCACGGATTCAAGTGGTTCATTGATCCGAAATCGAGTATGCAATACCGCCAGCATGAGAATAATCAGGTAGGCGCCAATACTGGAATCAATCCTTTGATCTCGCGCTATAAAACTATTCATGACGGCTGGTGGTTCTCTCAAGTCCGGCTTATCACATGCTTGGTTGGGCAAGGCGCTGAACCGTTCGTTCAGGCTTGGTTGCCACTGCGACGTTGGCAACTGATGACGTTGTCATTCAGCGCCTGGAAATGCCGGCGGCGCGTGCGCGACAAAGTGTTCTTTTTTTGTATCTGTTGGGCCACCGCGTTGATAGGGAAGAAAGCGAAATGACTGCCCCAAAGGTATTGGTTACTGGGGCGAGCGGGTTTGTCGGCGAAGCGGTGGTCTTTCATCTGTTGCTGGAAAAGAAGTTTGTTCCAATCGCGGCGGCTCGAGGTACAACGCGACTACGTGGCTTATGTCGGGTGGAGCCCTTAGATCTGACGAATCCCAAGGTCTTGCCCTCGCTAAATAATATACATGTGGTCATCCATGCTGCCGCCCGCGTTCATGTGATGAATGAAACCGCCGTGGACGTCTTGGCCGAGTTTCGTAGAGCCAACGTGGAAGGAACTCTCAGGCTAGCCCGGAGTGCCGCCGAATCAGGGGTAAAGCGCTTCATTTTCATCAGTTCGATTAAGGTCAACGGTGAACGCACTGTCTTGGGTACACCATTTAAAGCTGATGACTGCCCGGCCCCAGTTGATCCTTATGGTGTATCCAAGTACGAAGCCGAAGAGGCGTTGAAGCGACTCGGCCGTGACACGGGCATGGAAATCGTGATCATCCGCCCACCTCTGGTCTATGGCCCCGGGGTCAAAGCCAATTTCCTGAGCATGCTGAACTGGCTCAATAGAGGGATTCCACTGCCATTGGGTGCGATCCGAAATCGGCGAAGCCTGGTAGCGATTGGAAACCTGGTAGACCTTATAATCACTTGTATTGATCATCCCGCAGCAGCCGGCCAGACGTTCCTAGTCAGCGACGGCGAGGACTTATCCACAACTGAACTGCTGCGTCATCTGGCTAGGGCACTGGGTAAAAATGCCCGACTCCTACCACTGCCTGAGTGGCTATTGAAGCTGGCAGTGTCAATACTGGGCAAGCAAGCCCTCGCCCAGCGCATCTGCGGGTCGTTGCAGGTCGATATTAGCAAGAGCCGCGAATTGCTGGGATGGACTCCTCCAATCAGCGTGGATAAAGCCATGCGTCAGACCGCTGGCCATTACTTGGATGAACAAACGAAATGATTTTTTGGTGGGTGCTACTTGCGGTATTTGCAATTTCTTGGGTGTTGACGCTTGTCCTGCGGCGTTACGCCCTAGCCAAGAGCTTGATGGACATACCCAACGAGCGCAGTTCCCACTCAATCCCTACACCTCGCGGTGGAGGCGTGGCCATTGTTGTCGCGTTTGTGCTGGCGCTTCCCATTCTTACTAGCCTCGACCTGCTGAGCTCTGCCGCATTGTATGGCCTGCTGGGCTCCGGCCTGCTTGTCGCGGTCATTGGTTTTTCCGACGACCATGGGCATATCGCTGCCAGATGGCGACTGCTGGGGCACTTTATCGCGGCAGCGTGGGCGCTGTTCTGGCTAAACGGCCTTCCGCCAATGTCGCTCTTTGGTTTTGTGGTTGATCTTGGATGGTTTGGTAATGTTCTGGCTCTGGTCTATCTGGTCTGGATGCTTAACCTTTATAACTTCATGGATGGCATTGATGGTTTAGCCAGTGCTGAAGCGATCAGCGTCTGCTTGGGAATGTGTCTGGTTTATTGGCTTAACGGGATCGTTGAGCTGATCTGGGCTCCTCTGATTCTGGCGGCCGCAGTGGCGGGTTTTCTTTGCTGGAACTTCCCTCCTGCGCGAGTTTTCATGGGCGATGCGGGGAGCGGTTTTCTTGGTTTTCTTCTAGGTGGGTTGGCGCTTCAGGCCGCCTGGATGGTTCCTGAATCATTCTGGAGCTGGATGATTTTGCTAGGAGTATTTATCGTCGATGCAACTTGGACATTGATCAGGCGATTTGCTCGTGGAGATAAAGTATCTCAAGCTCATCGAAGCCATGCTTATCAATATGCGTCGCGTCGTTTCGCTAGCCATAAAGTCGTCATATATAGCGTTACGGCGATAAACATCGTGTGGTTGACTCCCTTAGCCCTTATTGTGGCTAAGGGAGGCCTGCACGGAATCGAAGGTATGCTCTTGGCCTACTTTCCGTTATTTATTTTGAGCTATGTATTTAATGCTGGTACGCCTGAGGGGGCTAAGCAGAGCTGACAAGTATGTACTGCTGCCATACCCAGATGCAGCATAAGCGATCCACCGTGTGTACATTCAAAGCTGCCAGTTGAAGCCTGACTCTGTGCTCCGATTTCCATCATGAGGGCTGGCCCCGGGAAAAATCGGTATGCGATCCATGAACCCTACCTACCGTAAGGTGGGGCGACGGTTTACCGTGGCATCTCTGGCGAGCAGTTTCACGGCAGCAAGGCCTCATAGTCTTTGGCCGACGAGGCGTGCGGTAACCGCTCCAGTACGTGGCGCAACCACGTATAGGGCTCCTGGCCGTTGGCCTTGGCAGTCTCGACCAGGCTATAGATCTGCGCACTGGCCGTGGCACCCTTGAGCGTATCGCTGAACAGCCATACCTTACGCCCGATTACAAACGGCTTTATCGCACGCTCCGCCGTGTTGTTGTCGATCGGTAAAAAAACGGCTTCGGTGTAGCGCACCAACTTGATCCAGTTGCTGGCCAGGTAGCTGATGGCTTTGCCCAGTGCATTTTGCGCCGTCACTTTTGCTGGGTTTTCTCCAGCCATGTTTGCAACTGCGCCAACACCGGCAGGCTGTTTTGCTGTCGGCTTTCATGGCGATGTTCATCGCCGACTTCGTTTAAATCTCGCTCGATACCGTACAGCTTATTGATCAAATTCAGGGCGATATCGGCACGCCCGGTTTTACCTTTAGGCTGCTCCTTTTGCGCCCCGACAAACTTGCGTCGTGCATGTGCCCAACAGCCTAAGCGTTCGACACCGGACTGCGCGGCCAAGGCGTTGTAACCAGCATAATCGTCGGTCATCAGGTAGCCGCGATAACCTTCGAGCAGGAGCGACGGAACCTCCTGCGCCCGGCTGGTCGAGTAGTCAAAAAGGATAACGGGTTGATCCGGCGGCCCGTCGGTTTGTACCCACATCCAGGATTGGCTAGTCGGCTCTCGATCAGGCTCTTTCATCACCTGGACACGCGTTTCGTCGCAGTGGATTACACGACTTTCCAGCAGTCGATCTCGCATCAAGTTGAGCAAGGGTTGCAGGTGTTCGCTGCACTGGATAACCCAGCGCGCCAAGGTCTGGCGTGGAATATCGACGCCGTGGCGACCGAGTACTTTTTCGAAGCGGTGCAGTGGCAGGCCATCGACGTATTTGGTCGTCAGGAGCATCGCCAACACGCTGGGGCAGGCCATGCTCTTCTCAATCAGTTGCGCTGGCTTGTCTGCTGTAACCGGTGCGGTTTCGCAATCGCGGCAACTGTAGATCTACGGACATGTTTGATCACGCGGATTTGCATCGGCACGATCTCGAGCTGCTCGCTGATTTCCTCGCCAATGCTGTGTTTACGGCAACCGCAGGCGCTGGCGCAGGTTAGCTCGTGATCGGGCAGTTCGTGAATGACTTCGATACGCGGAAGATCGGCGGGTAGAGGCTTGCGTTTGCCCCTCCGCTTGGTCGGAGCTACGACTTCTTCTTCCACCGTTTCGTCGACGGACTCGGCCACGCTTTCAGCTTCGTTGAACAAGGCCATTTGCGGGGTCGCGGGATCGGCTGTTCGCTCTGACTTGAGCCCGAAAAGGCGCTGACGCAACAGCGCGTTTTCTTCTTCGAGATGAACGATTTTACCCTTGTCCGACTCGCGCTCACTCAACATCTGCGCAAGCAGTTGCTTGAGCAAAACCGGATCGTCAGGAAGGTCTTTGGGCATGGAAATCATGCCCTGGATTATACCGAATCAGGTGACGAATCGAGGCGTCAAAACTTGATGCGGACGGTTTTGCGCCACAAATCAAAACCGTCCAGTAACCAGTTGAGCTCTTGAACCGTCAGCACGATGGCTTCATCCGAACAATCCGGCGACGTTTTGAAGCGCTCAGACTCCAGCCGTTTTAGCCAAAGGCGGAAGCCGTTGCGCTCCCAATACAAAATCTTTACTCGGTTTCGAGGCTTGTTGAGGAACACGAAAAGCACCGGATCAAACACCGCGACCTTGATGTCTAGTTCGACCGCCGCCGCGAGGCCATCGATGGATTTTCGGAAGTCGACGGGCTTTGGGTAGAGACAGACTTTCTCGACTTTTGCGTCGGGACGCATCATGAGGTGCTGGCTCCGGAAAGGAATCGGGCGCACAACATCGGGGATCAGGTGGTGACTTTGAATGTGGGGTTTATGGAGCGTTTACAAACGAAAAGCACGGGGTCAAACACCGCAACCTTGATGCCCAGTTCGACCAGTGCGGCGAGACCGTTGATGGATTTTCGGAAGTCCACTGGTTTTGGGTAGAGATAGACTTTTTCGACTTTAGTGTCGGGTCGCATCATGGCGATGGGCTCCAGAAGGAATTCGGGAGCGCAGTATCGGACATCAGGCCTGGACTTTGAATGTGGGGTTTATGGAGAAGTTACGAACTCTTTGTCATTGTTCGCAAGAACTGGTTGTTCAGAGACTCGCCCAAGGGCGCGACGGTCAGGATCTATATATATGGCTGTACCACGTACTGGAGCGCTTGTCGCTGGTGGCTTCGATTGAGAGCTTCGAAGCCTTACTGCCATAGGATTGCTCGCCAGAGATGCCACGGTGACCATTAAGCCCATCGTTTGGCATGTGGGTTTATGAGAGGTTTATCGATATCGCGTAAGGCATCACAGTTAATCATGACTGCCAAATATCGAGTAGCTCATCAACATAGGTGACTACCGACTTGGGTCTTATTGAGTTTTTTGAAAGCTTTTCCAGAATAAGCGGATCTTCCGTCAACTTCAGAAGGTTTTCATAGAGTGCGTCCATGCTCCCGCGCTCGAAAAGTAGACCATCAATACCATGACGAATAGTCTCGGCTATTCCGGGTACATCAGATGCCACTACAGGGCAGCCAGCTGCTTGAGCGGAGTAAACCACCAGTGGATTATTTTCGGTCCAGATTGAAGGAACTATCAATACATCCAAATCACTCAGCACTTGAGCAATAAGTTTATTGGGGAATGTTCCGCAAAACTCTACATGCGCATCATTCTTCGAATTGTGCCGCAACTCACTTGAATATTTGGGGAAGTCAGACTCTGCACCATAGATTTTTAAGATGGCGGACCCTTTTTTCAATCGTTGAAATGCTTTTAGAAGAACATGGCAGCCTTTGTGTGGTGCCAGTGTGCCAATGAAGCCGATTCGTAGTGGGCTGCGTGGTTTTACCCTAGTACGCGGCGTTATAGACTCATCAAAATCTACTCCATATGCAGAACGAATTACTTTTTCGGGATTAACCCCATAGCGAAGTAATAGACTTTCAAGTGTGCGATTGGGCACAACTAGTTTTTTTAAAAGATTCAGTCGGTCAATATTGATTGGCAACCTTCTGCTGAGTGCTCTTACTTCATTGATGTTGGGGATCTTTGACAGGAGTTTAATGCGCGCTCTTCGGACCAAAAAGTCCCCTATGCTCAATGGTAGGTGCGCTACAAGGCTTTCAGCCAACATGCCAAAAGGTTGAGCGGCCAGATGCATTGCACAGTTTCCTGCATCAGGACTTGGACCAGAGCACTCCGTACCATCGGCGTAACTCATTCGAGCCTTTGGGCAAATAGTCCAGAAATCAGTTGGTGTAAGAAAGGCCGGAATACCAAATTTTGATGCTGTCGTAATCAAGCCGGTTCCTAAGCGACTTAAGTGAAAGAAGTGAACAATATCTGGCTTGAATGTTTTTAGCACGTCACTGAAAAAATCTGCGGCAAAGTGATTGTCATAGTCAAATTCTATCCTTGATTTTCTCCCCTCTATCAGGGGGGCATAAGAGTGATGGAATCGATAAACGTGAATCCCTTCGTAGTTATATTCGTCGAATCGATCTCGTATAGAAAGTTCGGCCTTTCCGGGGTGGCCTGTCATGACCCGTACTTCGTAACCTCGGATGATCAATTCTTTTGCAACGGAATAGGTAAGTACTTCAGTGCCGGCCGCGAAGTCGGGAAAAAACTGATGCGTGGTTAGTAAGATTTTCATTCCGAATTCCGCGGAAAATTAAAGTGACACAGTTATGGCTTAGCCAGTTCCTGCTCCATCCATTTAAGGGTTCTGGTAACCCCTTCTTTAATCGTAACTTGCGGAGCCCAGTCGAGTTCTTTCTTTGCTAATTCATTGCTGAGAATACTTACTGGAACATCGAAGTGCCGCCCGGGAGTGTAGGAAATGATAGGTGTTTTTCCGTACGCATCACCAATCAATTTAACCAATTCATTTAGGCTAGTGCCTGTTCCAGAACTGATGTTGAAAATGCATTTTTTCCCAGAGTAGGTAACTGCTTTTGCAAAAGCCTCAGCAACATCACTTACATGCAGAAAGTCCCGTTGGACGCTACCATCTCCCCAAATATCAATAGGTAGATTTTTCAATATTCTATTAATAAAAACACCGACCGCACCCTGAGCGGTTTCAACTCGCTGCCGTTCACCGTAAGGATTGGCTACACGAAGAATTATGGGTTTGATTTCACGAAGATTACCGTACATAAGCATATATTTTTCTATAGCTAGCTTAGTAATACCATAAGAAACCTCAGGGTTCGTTGGGTGAAGTTCATCGATAGGAATGTAATTAGGGCTGCCATATACAGTCCCGCCCGAGGAAATAAACACTACTCTCTTGACTTGATGTGCGACCATAGCGTCTAGCATTTGAAGGCTCGCTACCAAATTAGTCTGTACATCGTAAATAGGGTCGTCATTAGAGCTTTTTGGCAGTGTCGTAGAAACAAGATGCAAAACTACATCAGCACCCTCAACTGCAGAGCCAACATCGGCCTTGCTAAGTAAATCACCAGTAACCCAGTCGACTTTCTCATTAGTTAAGAAGTTTCGGTATGGTGCCACTCGTGGTCGCTCGAAGACCTTGATTTCGTGTCCATCCACCAAAAGTCGATCTACGATAGTGGATCCTATAAAGCCGCCGCCACCAAAAACAGTGATTTTCATGAAAATTAAAACCTCCGAGTTAGCTTGTTTTTTAACTGTCGTGTTGAACCAATAACTGTCCAGACCCACAGAAGACCGCGCTGAGACAGATACCCCTCTGGCCATCCCGTGTGCTCTAGCTCTCTAATAAGGCGTTTCAAACCGCCAATTGAGAAGAAAGCTTTAGTCCATACTGAGGAGGGAATCACTGAACTCTTGTCGTCAAATCGACCTAGGCCAAAGCTTTCATTATGGTTTAGTTTGAAGTATGTTTCTGCAATTACTGGTGGAGGAGTATTAACGATGTCCATCCAGCAAGAAACAGCCATCTCTTTTAAAGAGTCAGATGATACTGCATGTAGGCGAACGGTTTTACTTATTTTCTCAGCTGCGTGGATAACCCCTTGTTGAAAAAATGTAACCGATTCGTAATAGATGGAGTTTTCTGACTTCTGGATTAATTTATCGGCGACGTACTGCCCGTTAATATCGGTATAGCTAGTTACACTCCCACTCGGCGAATTGCAGAGCATTTCAATTGGTGCAACCTTTGAAAAAATGGCTGAGTGGGGTTGTGAAGCTTCATTTTGATTAGGCCCAAAAGAGAATTTTCTTACATTGTCTGGTTGGGCGTTAAGAAATTTATCTAGGCCTAGATAATAACCATCCAGAGTAACGTGGGGAAGCAGGTGAGAAAGATTATCTTGAATAGTACCTCTCCAACCAATGTCGACAATTGCAGCCTTTCCATTTGTTGGGAAGTTTTTTGTTGTCAAATACCCCAGCAAATTATTTTTCTTTATCCCTACTTCTGCACCGAGAGATGCGATAAAGCCTTCGTCCTTGAACAGAGATTTGATGCGCTCATCCAACCATGGATAACGGATGTCTTCAGATAAGGATATTCCGTATGAGCTGATAGTCTCGGAGAAATTATCTATATTAATACCCAAGCTACGAAATAGTGCCTGTATTGACTGGGTGCTGTAGAGAGTCCAGATTCGCATTAGTGAATCTAAAGATATATCGGACAGAGATGCAGAGAAGGTGGCCACACGGCTTACGTCGAGGAGTACCGCTTCTGGAGGTTGTATTCCAAATGGATCCTGAGCAGCTAAAGCATCGTAAATCTTCTTGAAAAATTCACCTTCTCGGGTGAAAAAGAAAATTTTTGGATACCTGTGTTTTATTGACTGCTCCATAACATAAAGCATAAACCCAACCAGTAACGGAGAGCTTTTAATACCGCAGGCATAAAGGTCTTTTGTGCGCTGAGAATCATTAAGTAAAGGCGAGTCCTTCGCTAGATCTTTCAGAGAGTCTCTGATTATTATTTCTTGGCTGTCAAATAGTTTTTCTCGCTCTAGTCTTAACGCATGCTGTTCTTTCGGAAGATAGTGAATGGTTTTTATCCCTAATTGCTTTGGTGCATACACATCTGAGTGAGCATTATCCCCTATATGAACAGCATGTTTGGCTTCTACCTGCTCGCGATCTAACACATGAGGAAAGATACGCCCGCTTCTTTTATTTAAATGGATATCACATGAGCTATACCCATCGGATATCTGTTTGTCGAAGCCTACTTTGCTGAGTATGCTCTTTAATTCACTCGCCCCCATATAGAAGTCAGACACGAAAACTTTCTTGGCGTTAGGATACTGATTAAGCGTGTTGTTGATGCTCGGATCCTGGTATGAAACCAGGTACTCTTGTGTTAGCTCGGTGTTATATAGCTCTTTCTCCACAGTCTCTAGATTGCTGCTGGATACGAGCACTTGCATTAACCAATGAGTATAAACTTCACGAAGTTGATACTCGTCATCAAAACCAGCAATCTTTTGGGCTTCCCCGACGCGAGCCTCTGCTGCGCGCCTAGCGTTGAGAAGGGCCGTGATGCATTTAAACTCATCTTTAATTTGGCTGTAATTATTTAACAGTAAAAAACGGCATGTATGAACTTTTACAGCGTCCGGGTGACATACCCTGCGAACTAGAGTATCCCAAACATCAACGGTAACTAACTTTATATTTTGCATGTGTTAAACACCCAGGCGGCGAAGGATTTTTTTCGCCAAAACTAGAACTTTATTTTTAACGGGAGCAATTGGTTGAGACGAGCTTAGACTTCTTACGATGTCATGCGAACTAACTCGTACAGTTAAGTCATTTGGCGTATTCGTACAGTCCTGGAAGGAATTGAACTGCTCCTGAATATGCGCCTCAACAGCTGGCCCTTTGCATGCGGATGCGACAACCGCAGGGAGAGAGTATTTCTCTAGGCTTTTACCGTTGAAAACTCTGTCGTTACTGTCATCGGAGTCTACCTCGTTAACAATAGACAGGAAGGTTTCTACTTCCTGCGCCGCTCCGCGATTTTTCATAAATTGGATGCCGTATTCAGACATCCTTTGCAAAATTTCGTAATTAGACAGCAGGTATAGAATTGCTTCTGCTATAGATTCCGGAGTCTGATGGGCTAAAAGAACGCCGCCTTCAGGAAGGTCATATAAGTTGTTATCTCTATAAAGCTCCACAGACGGCAAACCCGCCGCCATCATATCGAACGGGTTGCACGAGGGGTTGCTGGAGCTTAGGCACAAGCCAACGTGGCACTTGTTATAAAGGTCATTCAAACCTTCCAGGTTTAGTAACCCAGCATTCGTATATTCGAACCACAGCGGAGGACTTTGATCGGAACCAACAAGATAAATTTCAACATCGGGTCTCATTCCTTTGACGATACCTAATGCTTCGATGCCCAGTTGAGGGCAGCGTCGTGGTTTGTCATGCTGGTAGATGAAGCAAACAGAAGGCGGAGTCTTCCGTCTGTCCTTGAATGCTTTTTTTACAAAAAAATTATTCAAGTCAGATGAGAAATCCAGATGGTAAGGTATATTTCCATACTGTCTATTTAACTTAGTTGCCAACCACTTGCCGTAGGTAATTGCTTGTAAGCCATACAAGTAGGAGTTTTCAGCAAAAATAGTTCCATCACCTACTGGGCTAAAGCAGGCTTCGAAATCCTGTACCAAGTACAGTTTATTTTTCGCGTTGGCATCTCTAACAAGCTTTGCGGTATCCCAGCGAGTGGCCATGACGTAATCGTAGGCACCTTCAAGGTGGCTACCACAGAAAATACTAAATCCTTCTGCGCCGTAATATTCCAGGGCTTCTTTTTTTAATTGTTCCTTTGACTTAGAGCCGGCATCAAAAACATAGACGTCACATTTGAATTTCGCGCGGGCAAGCGCATCGGCAAAGTTGAAAATCCTTGCCACACCACCAGAACCTCTGATCGGAGCCGGGGAAATTATCGCGAATTGTTTCATTGATGCCTACTCACTTAATCAAACGAATTAATTTTGCAACTCTAAACGCTAGCGAGCTTTTATATTTGCTCAACTCCTTATTGGTTTCATTGATCAGTTTTTTCATATCATTAATGCTGGATGCTTGATCAGAGATGGTTTGATCGCGATTGTCTATAACGGATGTTTTAGTATCGATAATATCAGTCTGGGCAGAGATGGTCTTGTCTCGTTCTCGGATAAGCAGTTCCATTGCATTCATGCCGTTAACTTTGTCATTAATAATACCCGTTTGGGCGGAGATAGCCTTGTCTCGCTCTCGGATAAGCAACTCCATTGCATTCATGCCGTTAACTTTATCATTAATAATATCTGTTTGGGCGGAGATGGTCTTGTCTCGCTCTCGGATAAGCCGCTCCATTACATTCATGCCGTCAACTTTATTATTAATAATATCTGTTTGGACTGAGACCGCCTTGTCACGTTCACGAATAACTTCATCCCGTAGAAAAATAGCCTGGGATATAGGTGATATATTAGTCAGCTTGTCAAAAAGCGGATGCTTTTCCCTCTGAACCAGTGATGAACTCTTTCTAAAGCAGGCGGTGACAAAAAAATTGTTCAAATCATAGTCAACTGCTTCAACTTGAAAGCCCACTTCTGTTGCCATGTAGGTAATCGTTGCATGGGATGGGAAGAAATAATGTTCGGGATAGATATATTGTTGATAGAACATCGGTAGCTGGAGGATTACACACCCTTCATCATTCAAAATACCGTACAGTTTATGCAGCAATTGCATAGGGCTTTCTAGATGTTCAAGGACATGCCAAAGTATAAACGCATGTGCTTTTCCGGGTAGTGTGGGTACTATGTTGTCAAGGAATTCATTGCCGGGAATTTCATAGAGATTGGTTTCTTGTAAATCATAGTATTCGCGCCCCAACGCAACAAGTTTCGACGCTGGTTCACAAGCATACGCGCTGTAACCCGCATCAAGCAGTGCACGTAGTAAACTGCCTCTGCCGGAGCCTAATTCTAAGATTAAATTTTCTGCAGTAACTGGTCCCAAGTGCTTTTGTAGAGCCTTGACAAGGCTTTTAACGTTTATCAGCACATTTTCAAGTTCTTCTTTGCTACTTTCATTCCACCAGTCTTCGTGAAATTTTACTTGCTGTGAAATAGCACCTATCTCAGAGGATGACTCAACTTTGTACTCTGGAATGAATGACTGACAGCAGGGGCAGATTGAGAACTTAATATCTATATCATTCGAATCAAAAAAAGACTCGGTGTAGTGGAGGTCACCACTTCCACATAAGTTACAAAGGTTTTTCATCTGTCTGCCCCGTAAAATTTAAAGTCGGTCAGTTTGTTAGTGAATACACCATGAATCGGGGTGTGCGAAATACTCTCAAATGCAAAAATACTATGGGCCCAACACTCGACTATATGATTGAGCGGGTCTGCACCCTGTCCTAGTCCTAATGTTAATGTGTATGTTCCATTTGTAATCGCAGGCCATTTAAAATAGATCGACCCACTTGTCTTTCCTGTCGATGTGACAGAAAATCCAAGATCAAGAGAAAGCGAGTTATCCCCGCATACGTGCATTCCGTTGCGATCTACTATTAAGTAACCAACAATTACTTCGTGAATCGGTTCAATGGCGACAATATCCATGTGTATTTCAATTTCGTCACCAGGGAAAACGGTCGTGCTATCGGAGGTTATATTAACTCCATTTATAACCGCAGTAAAACTCTCGAATTTAATGCTTTGTTTGCCGCCCATGGCGTCTGGTGAAATGGCTTTTTTTGCTGCTCCGATATCCGTCCGTTTCTTTTTTTCTAGCGTTGCATTGTTAAATGCGTTGTTGTGAGCGTTTTCTTCTGTGTTGCTGTGATTTATTTTTAAATAAGTTTCGATGCCGGTTTTGACATCGCCATTAAATATAACCTGCCCTTTGTTCAGCACTATTACGCGGGAGCAAAAATTATAGATTGCCTGCATGTCATGGGTGACTAGAAGCTTGGTGCAGGAGCTCAGTTTTTCCCGCATGTATCGTATACATTTTTGTTGGAAGAAAATATCTCCAACGGCAAGAGCTTCATCGACGATTAAAATATCTGGGTTTAAATGAGCCTGGACGGCGAATGCAAGCCGTACCACCATACCGCTAGAGTAGGTTTTAATAGGCTGGTCCATGAATTGGGCGATATCAGCAAATTTGGCAATGTCATCAAAGTGTAAGTCTACTTCGCTCTTTCCTAGGCCAAGAACTGCGGCATTGAGGTAAACGTTTTCTCTGCCTGTGAACTCTGGATTGAAACCAGAGCCAAGTTCCAACAGTGCTGCAATACGTCCGTTGGTCTGTATATCACCGCTTGTAGGGTTTAGTGTTCCGCAGATCATTTGCAACAGTGTGGATTTGCCGCTGCCATTACGGCCGATGATTCCGACGGTATCTCCCTTTTCTATTTTAAATGACACATCTTGAAGAGCTGTGAAAGGCTTATAGTACTGACTAGAGGGCATCCCTATAATTCGCTGAACTCGTGGCAGTATGAATTGTTTCAAGCGGTCATGAGGGCGCTCATAAACTTCATATTGTTTGCAAAGTTTATCTACTTGGATTGCGATATTGTTAGAGTACATCAGCAAAACCCTTGCGTGTCTTTTGGAACCAGATAAATCCGAACCACGCAATAAACATGCTGGCTACTATGTATATTCCCAGTATTTCTAAGTTTGGTGCTCTATTCCAAAATAGAACTTCTCGAGCGCTTTCGATCACGGGGGTTAGTGGATTCATGTAAAGCAGAGGCCGATACTGTTCGGGGATAGCCGTGACGGGATAAAATATTGGGGAAAGAAACATTAGCGTCGCTGTAATGATTCCGATGAACTGTGAAACGTCACGTAGGTATACTCCCAGAGATGCCAGTGACCAGGTGATTCCCATTATAAAAAATACAAGTGGTAGCAGGACTAAAGGTAGGTAAAGTGTTGTGATGTTTGGCACGCCGAAGAAACATAAATAAGCAATAAGCCAGACGATAAGACTAATGGAAAAATGGAACAGCGCAGAGCCTAGGTTAACCCATGGCAAAATTTCGAGGGGGAATAGTACTTTTTTTACATAATTTGGGTTGCCAAGGATTAGTCCTGGAGCGCGGTTTATGCATTCTGAAAACAAGCTGAACACCATCAGACCTGCAAATAATATTAATGCGAATTCGGTTTTTGAGTCGCTACCTACGCCCCAGCGCGCCTTGAAAATAACGCTGAACACAAAGGTATACACCGTAAGCATGAATAGCGGATTAAAGAATGACCAAAGGATCCCCATGAAAGAGCCCCGGTATCGGCCCACGACTTCACGCCTAATAGAGGCATTTATCAAGCTACGGTTTCGCCACAAGCTGGCGACCAGCTCACGGGGGCTGGCTGAAAATTTTTGCATCAGTCAAACACCTCTGGGTGCTTAAGGCACGGGGCAGCAGCATTTTTTGCTGCATGGGTTGGTTGGCCAGTTAGTGGCCAATTAATGTCCGATATCAGGTCGCTGCACCGCGGGCCGCGTTCATGTTTTTTTCGCATTGGATTCTTGGTTATGTAAAATGCCCGTCAGTATAAGGTATTGATACCACTCTATGAGTAAAGGCTTCGAGTTTGTTTTGGGGGTTGGAGATCTGCTTATCGTTGGTTATGGTCTTTTTACGGGAACCTTCGACTGCGTTGTGCGTACCGGCACGGATTGCTGCCGTTTGGCTGGTCAGAAATGGCTTTTTTGCCCAATGTTCGCGCAGAGGATAACCACCGCCTGAGGGGGGGGCGTCGATTCAAATCTCGAAATTTCCCCCTGCGTCCGTTGTTGAGCGCTTCAGGCTCGAGCATAGTTACTACAGGAGAAGTCAGGTACGTAGCAATCATCAGTAGACCGTCTCCACCTGAGTCTGTTTGAGGTGCTGACCACAGCCGTTTTTCAGTAGAGGTGCTGTGAGTGCCTCAAGCTGCTCGGCATTAATCCATTTTTGCCGGAAGGCAATTTCTTCCTGGCAAGCCACTTCGAGTCCCTGGCGATTCTCCAGAGTGGCGATGAGCTGACTGGCTTTCAGTAGGGATTCGTGAGTCCCTGTGTCAGGCCAATCGTAGCCGAGGCCCATGATCTCCACTGATAGGGTTTTCTGCTGCAAATTGATGCGGTCGACGTCGGTGATTTCTAGCTCGACACAAGGTGATGGTTTGACATTTTTGGCGATCTCCACGACTTGCTGATCGTAAAAATACAAACCGGTAACGGCGTAGTCGATTTTCGGGTGGATGGGTTTCTCTTCGAGGCTGATTGCTTTCCCTTGCACATTGAACTCGACGATACCGTAACGCTCTGGGTCACGAACATGATAGGCGAACACGCTAGCGCTTTGAGTTCGCTGAATTGCACTTTCCTGAAGCACCTGGAAGTGATAGATGTTGTCGCCCAGCACCAGCGTGCAAAGGTCGTTTCCGATGAAGCCCTCGGCGATCAGAAATGCTCGCGCCAGTCTGTCGGGTGAGGCTTGTGCCGCATATGACAGGTGGATACCCCAGTGCGCGCTGTCACCCAGCAGTTTCTCAAGTCGCGGGGTGTCTTCAGGCGTTGATATGATCAGAATGTCCCGAATTCCCGCCACCATCAGGGTCGTCAGTGGGTAATAGATCATCGTTTTGTCATAGATCGGCAGCAGTTGTTTGGAAATGGCCAGAGTCGCTGGATACAGGTGAATTCCCGAGCCATCTGCGAGAATAATACCCTTGCACTTTATCATGAATCTTTCTCCAAAAATCTCCTGAGCATCCGTGTCGTGCCGACTTGCCAGCTAGGGAGTCTCAGAGGAAAGATCTTTTGCATGTTTTTGTGTTGGGCGTACATCTCGTTCCGGCTGGATAGATCGCGGTAGAAGTGATCTCAATCTTTTCGAGTTACCTGAAGTCTACTAACGTCTCTTTGGCCTGCCAGAGGGTAAGGCGGATGAAATTAAATTCGTCGCGACGTTGCAGCGCTGTAGTATGGGGTCCGGCCCGCCTGTGGCATCTTTACCGAGCGGAGCGATTGTCGCGCGGTACGTCCTGCGTAATTCTTTTCAATCCAATCTCGATAGCTGCTCGATTGAGTATTGCTGACCCAGCTCTGATTTTCCAAGTGCCATTGCACCGTTTACGGACTCCTGTATCGAGCGTTTCCAGCCCGCCACTCGCTCAAGTTTGCGGGTATCAATGGCGTAGCGGTGATCGTGACCTGAGTGATCGGTAGCGTAGGCTATCTGCTGCTGGTAAGGTTTTCCATCAATGCGCAGGTGCACACGGTGCTCATTGTATCCAGATTGGGTTTCTCGTTCCAATCACTGCATTATAGGTTTCGCCAAGCTGGCCAGGCTCAAGCACTCGACGAATGGCGCTGCGGTGATCCTTGGCGTATAGCCAGCACGGATTTGTTGACTGTCACCGTACACCGACTTTGTCTTACCCGCCAAGGCGTTAGCGATCATCAGTGTGATGAGTTTTTCAGAAAGGTAATAAGTGTCGTAGTTATTAGAGCAATTAGTGGCAGGTGCTGGCAAGTCGTAGGTGTGATGGTAGGCGCGCGCCAAGTGATCGCTAGCCGCCTTGCTCGCCGAATATGGGCTGCTGCGCTCGTATTTGTGTTCTTTGCTAAACGCAGGTTTGTCTTTGCGCCGTGAGCCATAGATTTCGTCGGTTGACATATGAGGAAAGCGGGGCGTTTGCTGCGCTTCAGTCTCTAGAGTCCTCCAATATGCCTGCGCTGTTTTGACGATATTGGTCTCGATAAAGTCTTCCAAGTCATAAATGGAGCGGTCGACATGCGGTTCGGCGGAAAAATTCAGGACGGCCCGTGGCTGATGCTCTTCTAACAGACGCTTAGCCCATGTGGTGTCTGCTATTTCACCATGTACAAAAATATGTCGATCATCGTTCGCGAGGCAGCTGAGCGTATCCAAGTTTCCTGTATAGGTAAACTTGTCGAGATTTACTATGGTTTCATCACCTTGAGTCAACCAGGCTAGAGCGAAGCTTGTATCAGTAAGTCCGGCGCCACTGGTTACAAAAATAGTCAATATGTCATATTTTATTAAGTAAAGTGGCTAAAGTAAGTCCGAGGTTACCAAGGAATGTTTGCTTATGTATACCCGCCCTGAGCATGCCTACTGCTCTACCCAGGAGCTTTTTGTTTCGGGCTATTTTGAATTGAGTCAGAGTGGCTTGATGGTCTGGGCGAAGCTGAAGGTGCATTGTTTCGAGTGCGTGGATATTTTGATCTGTCCAATTGTAATTCCGCCCTTGCAATGCTGATCTTAAACGGCTAAGGCTAGCCTTCCAATTGGATCGGCTGCCAATGAGGTTCTCTTCGTGTTGGCGATATAGAACTTTGGGGATAGGATCATAGTGGATTATTCCGTCGGCTCCGGAAATTAGTTGATATGCCCACCAATCATGAGATGGCACAATCAAAGCGTCCCCCGCCTCTTGCAGAAGGTTGCGCGCTGCTTGGTTAAAGACTATGGTGTTGCCGCCACAAATGTTTTGTACTAGCGCATTAGTGAAGTGCGGCGGAAGGCGGAAGTTTACGGAGTGTCCGACTGGTGCGCCCGATTCACTTATCAGCTTAGTCCTACCACAGTAAAGCGCAGGAGTCGCTTTGGGAATCGTTTGTAACCAGGTTAGCGCGATCTGAAGTTTGTCCTCGCACCAGATATCATCCTGATCGGACCAAGCGTAAAAATCTGCTTGTATATCTGGGCGGCAAGTAAGGGAGAGAAAGTTGGCAGCGTAGCCTCGTTTTGGGCCATTCACTATCCTGAGACGTTCAGCCCCCCAGCTATTACTGTATGCTTGTAAAAGCTGCAATGTTCTATCCTGCGATCCGTCGTCAGAAACTACCAGCTTCCAATTGTTATGCGTTTGGAGTGAAAATGAGTTGAGTTGTTCGTGAAGAAAGCGTTCACCGTTGTACGTGCACATAAGTATCGCTACATTCGCCACGCTTGTCTCCGGTGGAAGGCCGGAACACGGCAGAGCACCCTTGTGATCAATAATGAAGGGGATTTTAATGAGGCGAGTCACAAGACCTTTTCCTGCGTGTTGGCCATGCGGAATTCTGCTGAGCTGGGTTGAGCCCGGGAAATATCCGTCAGCGCGAGAAAACCTGTCAAGGAGCCGACGCGCTCCTAATCTTCTCCTAAAATACCATAACCCTTTTTTTTTTTCTTGACAAAAAGTAGCCCAGCCAACGGCGAGCGTGGCAGGTTAACGTCGATAGGCAGGTTTGAAGGCGTAGCGTGGATGACATCTATAATGCTTCTGAAGTCGTCGCTGCCGATAGGATGAATGAGCCCCATGAAAGACAGGACACCATCCTCCTTTCTCACCATAAGGGATAGGCAAATGACAGTGTTTATGACTAATGGCGAAGATAAGAATGTAGAACTTCTCGGCGAGGAGCGGCATCGCCGCTGGAGCGCCGGGCAAAGGCTGGCCATGGTTCGCTAGAGTCTGGAGCCCCGACAGAGTGTGTCCGTGGTCGCCAGGCGCAACAGCATCAATGCCAACCAACTGTTCCTCTGGCGCAAGTTTTACCAGAGCGGCAGCTTTTCGGCGGCCAGTGCCGGCGCAGCCGTTGTACCCGCGTCCGAGTTGAGCGACACGTTCAAACAGATCCGTGAACCGCAACGGATGCTGGGCAAAAAAACCGGGGAAAGGCGATCCTCAAAGAGACCGTAGAGATCGCCTGCTCACGAAAGTGGATTGCGCACTCACTCTTGTTGTCAGGGGGGGGCGGTTAGTGAAGCTGGCTAGGCCTTCACTTTCGGGTGTTTGTGCCTGGCGTAATTGTCCAAGATCAGATGCAACTGAAGATGCTTGGGCGTTTCGCGATTGATCTTTTTGAGAAAAACCAGCCACTCCTATGCCGGTGTTGACGTTCGATGCAACTGATCAAGCGTCCTTGCGGATCGTCCAGCGCAGTGAACAAGATGGCAGTGCTGAAGCTGATTATAGTCATGCGATTGCGCACGGATATGCCTGATTCCCTGAGGCAGAGACTAGGCCGCTTGCGCTCCTGGGCTTGACCTGGCTTTTCTCATTGCAGCAGAACATCAACGCTCTGTCTGGCGGGCTGAGATGCAGTCCGATCACATCCCCAAACTACTCTTCGAAATGCCAAGCATTGGACAGATTGATGGTGCGGGTCAAGCGCGTTTTCAGGTCATTGGCGGTCCAGAGTTCATGCACGCTGGTGGCCGAGATTTCAGGCAGGTGACCATGGGGAGTGAGAAACCGGTCAAGTGTGCTATCTCTATCCTCGAACATCCTTGGGCTGCCAGCAAGATCATCCGGGAGCGACGGCCGTCGCGCTAGCTAATGGTGGCTGAACGGTACTCAGCGGCTCAGTTCGGTCTGTTCT
Organism: Pseudomonas sp. GW822-FHT04C11; assembly: GCF_058800905.1. Lineage (NCBI taxonomy): Bacteria > Pseudomonadati > Pseudomonadota > Gammaproteobacteria > Pseudomonadales > Pseudomonadaceae > Pseudomonas > Pseudomonas sp. GW822-FHT04C11. The sequence goes on from NZ_JBXAMS010000009.1 coordinate 163,985, forward strand.
TCTGGGCTGAGGATAATCTCTTGGGCGCTCACTTGCGGTCCCTCGAGCAATGAATGGTCGGAGTAGTATAGCAAGGATCTGAGAAAAACTATTTTTAGAACAGCACTCTAGGGTACGACCCATACTCCGGGACGCTTCTCCACGCATTATCAGGTACAGCATTTTCTCTGTGATGATGCTCCTTACGTAAGTACAATGTATTTCGCCGGTTCAACCAAGGGAGTAGGCCAGATTGGTACGGGGGAAGATGGATAGGCTGCGCGGGTTCTTGCTGGGTTTGCCACGACGCCAGAAGCGATTGATTCAAGTTCTGACGGACGTCGTTCTCGTTTGGGTCGCATTGTGGCTGGCATTTATCGTCCGCCTGGGGATCGACGAGATGATCAATCCTCTGAAGGTTCACCTCTGGCTGTTTCTCTGTGCTCCGGTTGTTGCTATTCCCCTGTTCATCCGCTTCGGCATGTACCGTGCCGTCATGCGCTACTTCGGCAACGACGCCCTCATAGCCATCGTCAAGGCCGTAAGCCTCTCGTCACTGATCCTGGCAGTCGTTGTCTATTGGTACAGCAATCACCAAACTGTGGTTCCGCGCTCCATCATCTTCAACTACTGGTGGCTCAGCCTGGTCATCATCGGCGGCTTACGCCTGTGCATGCGTCAATACTTCATGGGTGACTGGTTCACCGCCGCTCAGCACGTGCCGTTCACCAGTCGTGATGATGGTTTGACCAAGGTCGCCATCTACGGCGCGGGTGTTGCTGGCAACCAGCTCGTCGCGGCGCTTCGTATGGGGCGGGTAATGCGTCCTGTGGCCTTCATCGATGACGACGCGAGTATCGCGGATCGCTCTATTTCAGGCCTGCAGGTCTACAAGCCCAAGCATATTCGGCAGATGATCGATGTCACCGGCGCGCAGGAAATTCTTCTGGCGCTGCCGTCATCCACGCGAGCACGACGTAGGGAAATTCTGAATCTTCTGGAAGGCTTTCCGCTTCACATCCGTAGCGTTCCGAATTTCACTGACCTGGCCAGTGGGCGGGTGAAGGTCGAGGACATCCAGGAGGTCGACATTGCCGACTTGCTGGGGCGTGACTCGGTACCGGCTCAGCCTGATTTGCTGGAGCGTTGTATCAAGCGCAAAACGGTCATGGTGACCGGTGCGGGCGGCTCTATCGGTGCGGAGCTTTGCCGGCAGATTTTTTCTCTTGGTCCTACGACGCTAATCCTGTTTGAACACAGCGAGTTCAATCTTTACAGCATTCTTTCCGAGTTGGAGAAACGAGCCAGTCGTGAATCCCTGTCTGTTCGCCTGCTGCCTATCCTCGGTTCTGTCCGGCATCAGGAAAAGCTTCTGGACGTGATGAAAACCTGGAAAGTGGAAACGGTTTACCACGCAGCGGCGTATAAGCATGTGCCGATGGTTGAGCACAATATCGCCGAAGGCGTGTTGAACAATGTGATGGGTACGCTCAATACCGCACAAGCCGCTTTGCAATCAGGTGTCGCCAACTTTGTGCTGATCTCCACCGACAAAGCCGTGCGTCCGACCAATGTGATGGGTAGCACCAAGCGCTTGGCCGAAATGACACTGCAGGCGCTTAGTCGTGAGATTGCGCCGGTATTGCTGGGCGACAAGGCCAATGTATCGCGTGTCAACAAGACCCGGTTCACGATGGTGCGCTTTGGTAATGTGCTGGGCTCTTCCGGTTCGGTGATCCCGTTGTTCCATAGTCAGATCAAGTCGGGTGGGCCGTTGACGGTGACTCACCCGAAGATCACGCGCTACTTCATGACCATTCCCGAGGCGGCGCAACTGGTGATCCAGGCTGGTTCCATGGGGCAGGGCGGCGATGTGTTTGTGCTGGACATGGGTGAGCCGGTGAAGATTGTCGAGCTGGCTGAAAAGATGATCCATCTGTCTGGTTTGAGCATTCGCTCGGAGAAGAACCTGCAAGGTGACATTGCCATTGAGTTCACAGGTTTGCGCCCGGGTGAAAAGCTCTATGAAGAGTTACTGATCGGCGATAACGTCGCAGCGACTCAGCACCCAATGATCATGAGTGCCAATGAAGACCATCTGCCTTGGGACGTGCTCAAGGCGCGGCTGACCGAGCTGCTCGGAGCTGTCGAGCGGGATGACTACTCGCGGGTTCGTCAGTTGTTACGCGAAACCGTCAGCGGCTACACCCCCGATGGTGAAATCGTCGACTGGATCTACCAGCAACGCCGCCTCGAGCCCTGATTGTTACACACCCTGTAACCGATACATTTTTGACAGGCTCACAGCATGACCTAGGTTTGGGAGGCAGCTTCGGAAAAGCTGCTTCTTTCCTATCGATGTCATGGAGCGTCACTAATGCGTACAGGCTATTTCTACTCTCTGGTTTTTGCCCTGCTGACCAGCGCCTCTATTGCCGCTATCGCTGCACCAGCGACAAACACGGAGGCTGTAAGCGCGCCATTGACCGTACAGGTCGCACCGTCCGGGGAGGCTGCAAAAGTCGATCTCAATACGGCGGATGCAACGACACTGCAGCGGGAACTCGCCGGAGTAGGTGAGGCCAAGGCCAAGGCGATTGTTGCATATCGTGAGAGTAATGGACCGTTTGCATCGGTGGATGAGTTGTTGGAGGTCAAGGGCATCGGCAAGGCGATTCTGGACAAGAATCGCGACAAGCTTGAGGTGAACTGATTCGTAGCGCTAGCGCCAGAGGCCGGTCATTGACCGGCCTTTTTCGTTGGTGCACCCAATTGCGTCTTGCAGTGGCTGTTAGAGAAGTTGCGAGACGGTCAAGAGGACGTTGCCCGCAAAACTTTCATCTTGCACCGTAACGCCTATGATTTGTGTGGGCGGTTAAGCCCTTTGGTATCAGTCATTTTCAACGTCTCATCAGTGGAAACCGGTCCCATGAAAACGATGTTTGGTAGCCTGATACGCAACATTGGCCTGATTTCCCTGGGCAGCGTGCTGATCGCCACGGCTGCTCTGGCCGAGGAGGCACCGGGTATGCGTATCGGCGTGCGCGGTGAAATCACCGGCGTATCCGAAGAGGTCTTGAAGGTGCATGCCAACACGGGCGAGAACGTGATCATCCAGTTGACCAAGGACACCCAGGTTCGCGGTGTAACCCCGGCCAATATCGAAGACATCAAGCCCGGCAGCTACATTGGCTCAGCGGCAATACCGCAAGACGATGGCACGCTCAAGGCACTGGAAGTGCATGTGTTCCCACCTGAAATGGCTGGCACCGGCGACGGCCACCGTCCGTTCGATCTGGTCAAGGGCAGCAGCATGACCAATGGCATCGTCGGCGATCTGGTGGTCAACAATGGCCGAATCCTGACCGTCAATTACAAGGGTGGCCAGCAGACCATCCTGGTGCCGGAAGACGTGCCGATCGTCAACCTGACACCGGCTGATCGCAGCCTGCTCAAAGTCGGGGTCAAGGTCGTGTTGTTCGCCACTCAAAGCGCCGATGGCACCCTGACGGCGCAATCGATCTCGGCTGGCAAGGATGGCGTGGCACCGCCGATGTGAGTTACCGGCGGGTATGAAAAAGGCGACTACTGAGGTCGCCTTTTTCATTGCTGATCCAGCGCTTATTGCCCGCTGTAAATCTGGTCGAAAACCCCACCATCGTTGAAGTGGGTTTTCTGCACGGTGCGCCAGTCACCGAAGGTTTTCTCCACCGACAGGAAGTCGACTTTCGGGAAGCGGTCGGTGTGCTTGGCCAAAACGGCCGGGTCACGCGGACGCAGGTAGTTGGCGGCGGCGATTTCCTGGCCTTCCGGGGACCACAGGTACTTCAGGTATTCCTCGGCGGCAGCGCGGGTGCCTTTCTTGTCGACAACTTTGTCGACCACGCTTACCGGCGGCTCGGCCTCGGCGGAGACGCTTGGGTAGATGACTTCGAATTGGTCGCGACCGAACTCGCGGGCGATCATTTCCGCTTCGTTCTCGAAGGTCACCAGCACATCGCCGATCTGATTGGTCATGAAGGTGGTGGTGGCTGCGCGGCCACCGGTGTCGAGTACCGGGGCTTGTTTGAACAGCTTGCCGACGAAGGCCTTGGCCTTGTTCTCGTCACCGCCGTTTTTCAGCACGTAACCCCACGCCGACAAATAGGTGTAGCGGCCATTACCCGAGGTTTTCGGGTTGGGCACGATCACCTGCACGCCGTCCTTGAGCAGGTCCGGCCAGTCTTTCAGGGCTTTCGGGTTGCCCTTGCGCACGATAAACACGGTGGCGGAAGTGAACGGCGCACTGTGGTCCGGCAGGCGAGTTACCCAGTTGTCCGGGACCAGTTTGCCGTTGTCGACCAACGCGTTGATGTCGGTGGCCATGTTCATGGTGATGACGTCAGCCGGCAGGCCATCGATCACTGATCGGGCCTGTTTGCTGGAGCCGCCGAAGGACATCTGCAGGGTGATGTTTTCGTTGTGCTCGGCTTGCCAGTGTTTCTGGAAGGCGGTGTTGTAGTCCTTGTAGAAATCGCGCATCACGTCATAGGACACGTTGAGCAGGGTCGGTGCGGCCTGGGCCACGCTCGTGAGGGTCAGGCCAGCGGCCAGAAGTGAGGCGCCAAAGATCTTTTTCACTGCACATTCCTTTTGTTCGAGATGAAGGCAATTTGCCGTCGACTATAGCTGGGGCTACATATCCCTTTAAAGATTAAAAAGTACTTTGCTTATTCTATTTTCTTGAACAGTGCATTGCCGCAGCGTGAGCAAAATGCCGCGCTGTGTTCGTGCTGGTTTTTGCGGCACACCGGGCAGTCATGTTGCAGTTGTTCGCCGCGCATGGCGTTGGCCAGTTCGGCGGTAAAAATCCCGGTGGGGACGGCGATGATCGAGTAACCGGTGACCATCACCATCGCTGAGATGACCTGCCCCAAAGCGGTCTTGGGCACGATGTCGCCGTAGCCGACGGTGGTCAGGGTGACGATCGCCCAATAGATCCCTTTGGGGATGCTGGTAAAGCCATGCTCCGGGCCTTCGACCACATACATCAGCGTGCCGAACACCGTTACCAGCGTGCAGACGCTGAGCAGGAATACGATGATTTTCTGTTTGCTGCCACGCAGGGCGTCGAGCAGGTAATGGGCCTGCTTCAGGTAGGGGAGCAGTTTGAGCACGCGAAAGATCCGCAGCATACGGATGATTCGGATGATCAGCAGGTACTGCGCATCGCTGTAATAGATCGCAAGGATGCCGGGAACAATCGCCAGCAAATCCACCAGCCCGTAAAAACTGAAGGCGTAACGCAGCGGCCTGGGCGAGCAGTACAAGCGCAACATGTACTCGACCAGGAAGATCAGGGTAAAGCCCCACTCGAAGTACGCCAGGGTGTTGGCGAAGTTCTGGTGAACGTCATCGATGCTGTCGAGGATCACCACCACCAGACTGGCAAGGATGATCAGCAGCAGCGTTTTATCGAAGCGCCGCCCGGCCACCGTGTCGGTATGGAAAATCATCACGTACAGGCGCTTACGCCACGTGTCGTTGCTGTCCATTCAAATCGCCTTGGCCATAAATCAGCGCAGCCTAGGTTGATTCTCCGAGGTTTGGCAAGGCGCACTGTCTGTAGTTGCGTGGCGCAGCAGGCGAATACCCGAGCGCAGCAACCAGCAGGCGAGAATGAACGGCGCGGTCAAGGTCGCCAACCCCACGGCAGCAAACGCCGGTGTGAGGAGGATCGCCAGTGCAATACCCAGCAGGGGCAGCCAGGGTTGGCGGCGTTGCTGGCTGAAGGCGAGGGCGGCCAGCGCCGGGTTGTAGCCATACAGGCCGAGCAATGCGTCGGGCGTTTGGTTCAGCCACACGGCGCAGAGCAGACCCGCGGCGGAACCCAGCAGTGCCCAGAGCGCGGCACGGCGGTTGGCAAGCAGCAGCCCGACGACGATCAGCACGCCTGCCAAAGGATGGTCGAGGAAGATGACTTGGCCCAGGCCTCTGAACTCGGCGCCGAGCAGGCTCAGGGCGTCGAGTTCCGGCAGTGGTGTAGGTGCCGAATGGGCCGGGGCGGCAACGCTCAGCAGTATCCAGCCCAGTCCCACGAAAGGTGCGGTGTAGGCGGGTAGAAAATGCTGGTCGCGTGCGCGCTTGAGCCATTGCTGGGTGACGATCGCACTCAGTCCACCGCTGGCGAGGATCAGTGGCGGCAGCATGGCCGACCAACTGAACTGCAGGCTCAGCAAGAGGCCGAGTAAGACGCCGTTGTAGCTGAAGAGTCCGGCTTGGCGATCAGCCTTGGCGTAGCCGCGACGTTGCGCAGTGAGCAAGCCGGCCACGCCCCCCAACAGGGCGCCGCCGAGCAACGTCGGAGCGCTAAACAGGATGGCCAACAGGCACAGCAGGCCGCACAGCGGATGGCGCTGGAGGAAAATCTGACTGAAACCGTTGAGCAGGGCAGTGGCCCAGTCGGGGCAGTGGGTGTTGAAGTGGTTGGCAGGCATGTTGGGGTCTAAGGGCAGAGGAAGCACCAAGGAGTTGCATCAAGCCCGTGGCGAGGGAGCTTGCTCCCGCTGGGGCGCGGAGCGGCCCCAAAACGTATCCCGTTTTTTATAGGAGGAATCGGGATTACGTATCACGACTGCTGTGCAGTCGAGCGGGAGCTAGCTCCCTCGCCACAAAAGCTGTTCGCTAAATCAACGTCTCTATACGCAACGAGTTCGTTGATCCTGGCTGACCGAAAGGCACACCCGCAGTGATCAACAACGTATCACCACGCTTGGCCATGCCTTGCGCCTGGGCGATTTCCAGGGCGGTGGAGCACACCTCGTCGACCTGCCGCAAACGATCGTTGACCACCGAGTGCACGCCCCACGCCACGCTCAAGCGCCGCGCGGTTTGCAGGTTCGGCGTCAGGTTGAGGATCGGCACCGCTGGCCGCTCCCGCGCCGCACGCAAACTCGAACTGCCGGACTCGCTGTAGTTCACCAGCACCGCTACTGGAAGGATGTTGCTGATCCGGCGGATCGCACAGCTGATGGCGTCCGAAGTCGTGGCTTCGGCTTTTGGCCGGCTGACATCCAGTTGCGCCTGGTAATCCGGACCGCTTTCGACCTGACGGATGATCTTGCTCATCATCTGCACCGCTTCGAGCGGGTAATCGCCAGAAGCGGTTTCCGCCGAGAGCATCACCGCGTCAGCCCCTTCAGCTACCGCGTTGGCGACGTCGGTTACCTCGGCCCGTGTCGGCGCCGGGGAGAAGCGCATCGACTCAAGCATCTGGGTCGCCACCACCACCGGTTTGCCGAGCTGGCGGCAGGTGCTGATGATGTCTTTCTGGATCTGCGGCACGCTCTCGGCCGGCACTTCCACACCGAGGTCGCCACGGGCAACCATGATCGCGTCGCTCAGCTCGGCGATTTCGCGCAGTTGTTCAACGGCCGACGGTTTTTCGATTTTCGCCATCAAAAAGGCTTTGTTGCCGATCAGTGCGCGGGCTTCACGAATGTCTTCAGGGCGCTGCACAAATGACAGCGCGACCCAATCGACACCCAGCTCCAGGCCAAAACTCAGGTCGCGACGATCCTTGGCGGTCAGCGGACTGAGGTCGAGCACCGCTTGCGGCACGTTGACGCCTTTGCGGTCCGACAACTCGCCGCCATTGAGCACCGTGGTGTCGATGGCATCGGCGTACTTGGTCACCACCCGCAAACGCAGTTTGCCGTCGTCCAGCAACAGGTCCATGCCGGGTTCCAGCGCGGCGATGATTTCCGGGTGCGGCAGGTTGACCCGCCGCTCGTCACCCGGCGTGGCGTCGAGGTCCAGGCGCAGGGCCTGACCGCGCACCAGTTGCACCTTGCCCTCGGCAAACTGGCCGACCCGCAGCTTCGGGCCTTGCAGGTCCATCAGAATGCCCAGCGGGTAATTGAGTTGGCGCTCGACTTCGCGGATCCACTGGTAGCGCTGGGCGTGGTCGGCGTGATCGCCGTGGCTGAAGTTCAGGCGAAAGATATTCACCCCGGCTTGCACCAGCTCGCGGATGTCATCTATCCCGTCAGTGGCCGGGCCAAGGGTGGCGAGGATTTTGACTTTTTTATCAGGCGTCATGTTCAGGGCTCTCGAGGATCAGGATGGCGCGGAAGTCGTTGACGTTGGTGCGCGTCGGTTCGGTGACGATCAGCCCGTCGAGCGCAGCGAAATAGCCATAGCCATTGTTGTTGTCCAATTCGTCGCTGGCGCTCAAACCGAGAGCCGTGGCGCGGGCGTAGCTGTCCGGGGTCATGATTGCGCCGGCGTTGTCCTCGGAGCCGTCGATGCCATCGGTATCACCGGCCAGCGCGTAGACGCCGGGCAGGCCTTTGAGGCTATCGGTCAGGCTCAGCAGGAACTCGGCGTTGCGTCCGCCTCGACCATTGCCGCGCACGGTGACGGTGGTTTCGCCGCCCGAGAGAATCACGCAGGGCGCCGCCAACGGCTGAGCGTGCAGCACCACCTGGCGGGCGATGCCTGCGTGGACTTTCGCCACTTCGCGGGATTCGCCTTCCAGATCGCCGAGGATCAACGGGCTGAAACCGGCCTGGCGCGCTTTCACCGCTGCCGCTTCCAGGGATTGCTGTGGTCGGGCGATCAGCTGGAAATGGCTACGAGTGAGGCTCGGGTCGCCAGGTTTTACCGTCTCCGATTCGGGGCTTTGCAACCAGCTGCGTACCGACGCCGGAACCTCGATAGCGTAGCGCTTGAGGATCGCCAGGGCTTCAGCCGAGGTGCTCGGATCGGCCACGGTCGGGCCGGAAGCAATCACCGTGGCGAGGTCGCCCGGGACATCGGAAATCGCGTAGGTATAAACCGTCGCTGGCCAGCAGGCTTTACCGAGGCGGCCGCCCTTGATTGCCGAGAGGTGCTTGCGCACGCAGTTCATCTCGCCGATGGTCGCGCCGGATTTGAGCAGGGCTTTGTTGATTGCCTGTTTGTCGGCCAGAGTGATACCGGCTGCGGGCAGGGCGAGCAGGGCCGAACCGCCGCCCGAGAGCAGGAAGATCACCCGGTCGTCTGCGCTCAGGTTACTGACCAGTTCCAGCACCCGTTTGGCTACCGCCAGACCGGCCGCATCAGGCACTGGGTGGGCGGCTTCGACCACTTCGATTTTTTCGCAAGGGGCGCCGTGACCGTAGCGGGTGACCACCAGGCCAGACACTTCACCCTGCCAGCAGCGCTCGACCACCTGGGCCATGGCCGCGGCGGCTTTGCCGGCACCAATGACGATCACCCGACCGCTGCGATCTTTCGGTAAATGGGCTTCGAGGACCTGCTGCGGATGGGCCGCGTCGATGGCTGTGGCAAACAGCTCGCGCAGGAATTGTTGCGGATCGACCGACATGGCGGGCTCCCGGAATTCTTGTTATTGGGGATATCGAGACTTGCATAGCCCCTGTAGGAGCAAGGCTTGCCCGCGATCCAGACACCACGGTGTTTCAGCTGCACCGAGGCGATTCGATCGCGGGCAAGCCTTGCTCCTACAGAGGGTCAAGCTAACCCTCTGTAGCAGGGCTTACTTATCGCGAATCGAGAAGTTCGCCATGTGTTCCAGACCTTTGATCAGCGCCGAGTGGTCCCAGTTGCTACCACCGAGGGCCGCGCAGGTGCTGAACACTTGCTGGGTGCCCGCGGTGTTGGGCAGGTTGATGCCCAATTCGCGCGCACCGGCCAACGCCAGGTTGAGGTCCTTCTGATGCAGGCTGATGCGGAAGCCTGGATCGAAGGTGCCTTTGATCATGCGCTCTCCATGTACTTCAAGGATCTTCGAGGAGGCGAAACCGCCCATCAGCGCTTCACGGACCTTGGCAGGATCGGCACCGTTCTTGGAGGCGAACAGCAAGGCTTCGGCCACGGCCTGGATGTTCAGCGCCACGATGATCTGGTTCGCCACTTTGGCGGTTTGACCGTCGCCATTGCCGCCGACCAGGGTGATGTTCTTGCCCATGCTCTGGAACAGCGGCAGCGCGCGTTCGAACGCATCGCTGTCGCCACCGACCATGATGCTCAGGGTCGCAGCCTTGGCACCGACTTCACCACCGGACACCGGAGCGTCAAGGTATTGCGCGCCTTTCTCGTTGATCTTCGCCGCGAAGGCTTTGGTCGCGGTCGGCGAGATCGAGCTCATGTCGATGACCACTTTGCCTTTGCCGACACCGGCGGCGACGCCATCGGCACGGAACAGCACATCATCGACCTGTGGGGTATCCGGCACCATGATGATGATGAATTCGGCTTCCTGAGCGACTTCTTTCGGGCTCGCCAGGGCGACCGCGCCAGCGGCAACCAGGTCAGCCGGAGCAGCGTCGTGGTGCGCCGACAGGAACAGGCTGTGACCGGCTTTCTGCAGGTTCAACGCCATTGGGTGGCCCATGATGCCGGTGCCGATAAATCCGATTTTAGCCATGAGAAAATCCTCTTGTTTTTATAGCTCTGTTCGCAACTCCACCTACAGGTAAACCTGACTCCTGTAGGAGCAAGGCTTGCCCGCGATGAACGATGACGCGGTCTTCGATCAGATTGCGTTATGGGTTTTCAACCAGCCAAGACCCGCTTCAGTGGTGGTCAGCGGCTTGTATTCACAGCCGATCCAGCCCTGGTAGCCGATGCGGTCCAGGTGTTCGAACAGGAAGCGGTAGTTGATTTCACCGGTGCCCGGCTCGTTGCGGCCCGGGTTGTCGGCCAGTTGAATGTGGTTGATCTCTTCCAGGTGCGTCGCCATGGTGCGGGCCAGGTCGCCCTCCATGATTTGCATGTGGTAGATGTCGTATTGCAGGAACAGGTTGGCGCTGCCCACTTGTTCGCGAATCGACAGCGCCTGGGCGGTGTTGTTCAGGTAGAAGCCCGGGATGTCGCGGGTATTGATCGCTTCCATCACCAGTTTGATGCCCACCGCTTGCAGCTTGTCGGCGGCATATTTGAGGTTGGCGACAAAGGTCTTTTCCACGGTGGCGTCGTCGACGCCTTGTGGGCGGATACCGGCCAGGCAGTTGACTTGGGTGTTGCCCAGAACCTGTGCATAAGCGATCGCCAGATCGACGCCGGCGCGGAACTCTTCCACGCGATCCGGATGGCAGGCGATCCCGCGCTCACCCTTGGCCCAGTCACCGGCCGGCAGGTTGAACAGCACTTGGGTCAGACCGTTGGCATCCAGTTGAGCCTTGATGTCGGCGGAGCTGAAATCGTAAGGGAACAGGTATTCGACACCACTGAAGCCGGCTTTGGCGGCCGCTTCAAAGCGGGCAAGAAAATCCTGCTCGGTAAACAGCATGGACAGGTTGGCTGCGAAACGCGGCATGGTGGTCTCCTGTAAAAAATATGTGCCTGTAGCAGCTGCCGAGGCACGAGGCTGCGTTGGGCTGCGAAGCGGCCCCCGACGGCGGTCCTGCGGACACGCAACGCAGCCTCGTGCCTCGGCAGCTGCTACAGGTGACAAGTCATTCTTAATCCAGCAACGAAATCGCTGTCGGTGCGTCGCTGCCGACCAGCGCCAGATCCTCGAATTCGTTGACGGCGTTGATCTCGGTGCCCATGGAAATGTTGGTCACGCGCTCCAGGATGATCTCGACGATCACCGGAACCTTGAACTCCTCGATCAGCTCCTCGGCCTTGCGCAGGGCAGGGGCGATGCCCGCCGGCTCGAACACGCGCAACGCCTTGCAACCCAAACCTTCGGCAACCGCTACGTGGTCCACCCCGTAACCATTGAGCTCCGGTGCGTTGAGATTGTCGAAGGACAATTGCACACAGTAGTCCATGTCGAAACCGCGCTGCGCCTGACGGATCAGACCCAGGTACGAGTTGTTCACCACAACGTGGATGTACGGCAGTTTGAACTGCGCGCCCACCGCCAGTTCTTCGATCATGAACTGGAAGTCATAGTCGCCCGAGAGTGCCACGACCTTACGGCTCGGATCGGCCTTGACCACGCCCAGCGCTGCCGGAATGGTCCAGCCCAGAGGGCCGGCCTGACCGCAGTTGATCCAGTGACGCGGTTTGTAGACGTGCAGGAACTGCGCGCCGGCAATCTGCGACAGACCGATGGTGCTGACGTAGCAGGTGTCTTTGCCGAACACCTGGTTCATCTCTTCGTACACGCGCTGCGGTTTGACCGGCACGTTGTCGAAGTGAGTCTTGCGGTGCAGGCTGGCCTTGCGCTGCTGGCAGTCTTGCAACCAGGCGCTGCGATCCTTCAGTTTGCCGGCGGCTTTCCACTCGCGGGCGACTTCGATGAACATTTTCAGCGCCAGGCCGGCGTCGGAAACGATGCCCTGGTCCGGGGTGAATACGCGGCCGATCTGGGTCGGCTCGATGTCGACGTGAATGAATTTTCGGCCTTCGGTGTACACCTCGACCGAACCGGTATGACGGTTGGCCCAACGGTTACCCACGCCCAGCACCACGTCGGATTTGAGCATCGTCGCGTTGCCGTAGCGGTGCGAAGTCTGCAGGCCAACCATGCCGACCATCAGCGGGTGATCGTCCGGGATCGTGCCCCAACCCATCAGGGTCGGGATCACCGGAATACCGGTCAGCTCGGCGAATTCCACCAACAGGTCGCTGGCATCGGCGTTGATGATGCCGCCGCCGGCTACCAGCAATGGACGTTCAGCCTGATCGAGCATGGCCAGGGCTTTCTCGACTTGCTTGCGGGTTGCCGCGGGCTTGGCCAATGGCAGTGGTTCGTAGGTGTCGATGTCGAATTCGATTTCGGCCATCTGCACGTCGAACGGCAGGTCGATCAGTACCGGGCCCGGACGGCCGGAGCGCATTTCATCGAAGGCTTTCTGGAACGCGTAAGGCACCTGGCCCGGCTCCAGAACGGTGGTCGCCCACTTGGTCACCGGCTTGACGATGCTGGTGATGTCGACGGCCTGGAAGTCTTCCTTGTGCATACGGGCGCGGGGTGCCTGGCCGGTGATGCAAAGAATCGGGATCGAGTCGGCCGAGGCGCTGTAGAGCCCGGTGACCATGTCGGTACCGGCTGGGCCGGAAGTGCCGATGCACACGCCGATGTTGCCGGCCTTGGTGCGGGTGTAACCCTCGGCCATGTGCGAGGCGCCTTCAACGTGGCGAGCGAGGACGTGATCGATGCCGCCGACCTTTTGCAGGGCGGAGTACAGCGGGTTGATTGCAGCGCCCGGAATGCCAAAAGCGGTATCAACCCCTTCACGGCGCATCACCAGAACGGCGGCTTCGATTGCTCTCATTTTGCTCATGGTTTTGTGCCTCTTTACGTTTTGTAATTGTATACAAGTGGCTTTGCGCAGAGTGTATTCACGGCGGACGGCGCAGGTCAATCCATTTTCTCAAGCGGCTGTTTCATTCGTCGGAGGGCCGAAATACTGTGGCGTTTCGTCGCATGAGCCGTATTTCGAGAATTATTGTATACAAAAAAATAATTCATTGTGTTCTATTTGTTGTGTCGGGCTTCTCAACAAACAGAACCCAAAGGGCTTTCCCATAACAAGATAAGGACGGCACCCATGAGCGCTTTAACCTTGAAAGTCGCAGTCAGCCTGACCAATCGGGCTATCGTTGCGGGGCGCAAGATCGCCGCGGCACCGCTGACCATTGCAGTACTCGATGCGGGCGGGCATTTGTTGAGCCTGCAACGCGAAGACGGCGCGAGCCTGCTTCGTCCACAGATCGCCATCGGCAAAGCCTGGGGCGCGATCGCGCTGGGTAAAGGCTCGCGGCTATTGGCACTGGACGCGCAACAGCGCCCGGCGTTTATCGCCGCGTTGAACAGCCTGGGGCAGGGCAGCGTCGTACCCGCACCGGGCGGGGTGCTGATTCGTGATCAGGACGGGGTTGTGCTGGGGGCCATCGGCATCAGCGGCGACACTTCGGACATCGACGAGCAATGCGCGATCAACGCCATCGAGGAACAGGGGTTGCGGGCGGATGCGGGTGTCAGTGCTTGACCTGGAGTAAGCCGATATCGTCTGTTAAAGGATAGCGGTGACGAGAGAGGGGGACGTCTATAGACTGTCGCCCCCTCTCGTTCTGTATCAAGGAAGATCCCGCGTGAAAACGCTTTTTGGTATTACCCTGTCTGCGATTCTGGCTCTAGGCATTTCTTCTGCGCACGCCGAAACTCTGGATGCCGATGAGATTGCTTTTCAGGCGCTAAGCCCGGTTGTCAGCGCGTTGCTCAACAGCGAAGACGCTGACGAATTAATGGTTAGAGCCGATAAACTCGAATCCACGGATACCCTGCAGGCTATCGCCGTTTACCTGGCTGCCACCCGTGAAGACCACAAGCAAATACTGGCGCCTTATCAAGTGGCGGCGCTATTTGCCCGACGCGGGGATGACAAGCTGGCGGAGCGCTTTTTGAAGGTGGCCGATGACCGAGGCCTGTGGTTCGGTCCGCAGCTGGCGGGTGACGAAGACTTTGCCGATCTACGTCAGACGTCGACCTTCAAGAGCGTGTTGGCCAATGCTCAGCAGCGTTACGCAAAGATCGCCAAAGGCAAGGTCGGCGCGATTTCAGTGTTGAATCCTCCTGCAACTATCCCCGTTCCGGCGGCTTGTCGTCCCGTGTTGGTATGGCTGCATGGTTACGGCGTCAACGGTGAGGTGGATGAGAGTTATCAGCCGCTCGCCGACACCGGGGCAATTGTGTTGGGGATCAACGGCACGGAAATGATCAACGCTGTCGACAGCTTTCGCTGGATCGGTCCAGGTTTCGAGGGAACACATAAAGCGGTACAGAACGGCCTGAAAGAACTGGCCGCGCAACAATGCATCGACCGCAAGCGTGTTTATTTGATGGGGTTCTCTCAGGGCTCTCAGCATGCCGGCGCGCTGTTGGCACAGCATCCTGAGGATTATGCCGGAGCGTTGCTGTTGTCACCCGGTGGTAATCAGCCGACGCCTACGGTGAGCAAGGCTCGCGGGAAAAAGGTTTACGTAATCAACGGGAAAATGGAAGGGCCGGGTAATCAGCAGATGAGTGCCGATTTCCGCAAACTGTTTAGTGAAGGAAACGAGGTCAAGTCCACCACCCATGACGGGGGACACTTCTTCCCGGAGGACTGGAGAACATCACTACCGCTGGCGTTGCGTTGGATGATGGGCACTGAAGCCTGAGACCAACAGATCGCAGGCTTCGCCAGCTCCTTGCCGAACGCGTTGGAGTCGCCGAAGGCTGCGATCTCTTAATCAGTCCGGCTCGCAGCCCTTGAGCACCAACCGAATGATGGTTTGCGCCGCGGCTTCGTAGTCGCTTTCATCCAGTTTGGCCTTGCCGGTGACGGCGGAGATCTGCCAGTCGAAGTCGGCGTAGGTCTGGGTCGCGGCCCAGATGCTGAACATCAGGTGGTTGGGCTCGATCGGGGCGATCTGGCCGCGATCGATCCAGGTCTGGATGCAGTCGATGTTGTGCTTGGCCTGGGCGTTGAGCTGTTCGACCAGGTCGGCGCTCAGGTGCGGCGCACCGTGCATGATCTCGCTGGCAAACACCTTGGATGCGAACGGCAGGTCGCGGGAGATGCGAATCTTCGAGCGAATGTAGCCGCTGAGCACTTCGCTCGGCACGCCATCCGCGTTGAACGGCGTCGAGGCCTGGAGAATCGGCTCGATGATGCTTTCCAGGACCTCGCGGTAGAGGTTTTCCTTGGATTTGAAGTAGTAATAGACGTTGGGCTTGGGTAACCCCGCCTTGGCCGCGATGTCACTGGTTTTGGTCGCAGCGAAGCCTTTGTCGGCAAACTCTTCACTGGCGGCACGCAGGATCAGTTCTTTATTGCGCTCGCGGATAGTGCTCATAAACCAGGTGATTCCTTGCCGATACTGGCGGTTGCGCATGGTAGCACCGGCCTTGCGCAGCGCTCAAGAATGCACTTGGGCACCGCGGCACGCTATGCTGCGCAACATTTATATACCAAGGAAGCCTGACCCATGGCAGGAAGCAGTTTGCTGGTGTTGATCGACGATATCGCCGCCGTACTCGACGATGTCGCGCTGATGACCAAGATGGCCGCGAAGAAAACCGCCGGCGTGCTCGGCGACGACTTGGCGCTCAACGCCCAGCAGGTATCCGGTGTCCGCGCCGAGCGGGAAATTCCGGTGGTCTGGGCCGTGGCCAAGGGCTCGTTTCGCAACAAGCTGATCCTGGTGCCGTCGGCGTTGGCCATCAGTGCATTCGTTCCTTGGCTGGTCACGCCCTTGTTGATGGTCGGTGGGGCCTACTTGTGTTTCGAAGGCTTCGAAAAGCTTGCTCACTCGTTTTTGCACAGCAAGGCTGAAGATCAGGCGGAACATGCGCAGTTGGTTGAAGCCGTCGCTGATCCGGCGACAGATCTGGTGGCATACGAGCAGGACAAGATCAAAGGCGCGGTGCGCACCGACTTTATCCTTTCGGCTGAAATCATCGCCATCACCCTCGGCACCGTCGCCGGTGCAACGCTGATGCAGCAAGTGATCGTGGTTTCAGGCATCGCTATCGTCATGACCATCGGCGTCTATGGTCTGGTGGCGGGTATCGTCAAGCTCGACGACCTTGGCCTGTGGCTGACCCGCAAGCCTGGGCAATTGGCCAAAAGCATCGGTGGCGCGATCCTGCGCACCGCGCCGTACATGATGAAAAGCCTCTCGGTGATCGGCACCGCGGCGATGTTTTTGGTCGGCGGCGGGATCCTGACCCACGGTGTGCCGGTGGTGCATCACTGGATCGAAAGTGCCGGCGCGGTGGCGGGCGGTGCCGGGTTTATCGTGCCGACGTTGCTCAACGCAGTGGCGGGGATTATTGCCGGTGCGGTGGTGTTGGCGGGTGTGATGGCCGTCAGCAAAGTTTGGCGGGCTGTAAAAGGCTGAAAAGATCGCAGGCTGCGATCTTTGCGATGTATGCAAAGCTAAATAAAAAAGGCCATTCGATTCATATCGAATGGCCTTTTTTGTTACCCGCTGAATGCCTTACTCGGCAATCTGCAGCTTGCGTGCTTCGGTGTACACGTAACGCACTTTCTCGTACTCGAACGGCGAGTTCAGCTGGCCGTAGCGGAAGTTGGTCTGATAGCGCTTGTCGATGCTGCGCAGGACCCAGATTTCCGGGTGGTTTGCGCTGACTTTCGAGACGTTCAGGTAGTTGATGGCCGACTCCGCCGTATAGTCGACCGCAAGGCCTGCGGTATCACGCAGGTTCGAGGGACCGAGGATTGGCAGTACGAAGTAAGCGCCGCCCGGAACCCCGTAGAAGCCCAGCGTCTGGCCGAAGTCTTCGACCTGGCGCGGCAGGCCCATGGCGGTGGCCGGGTCCCACAGGCCGCCGATGCCGAGGGTCGTGTTGAGCAGCAATCGCCCGGTGATGTCCAGTGAGCGCTGGCCCTTGAACTGCAGCAGGCTGTTCACCAGATTGGGTACGTCACCCAGGTTGTTGAAAAAGTTGCTGACGCCAGTGCGCAGGAAGCTTGGGGTAACGTAGCGATAACCGTCGACTACCGGCAGGAACACCCATTGGTCGAAGCGGTAGTTGAAGTGGTAGACCCGACGGTTCCACGACTCCAGCGGGTCATAGACACTCAGCGCATTCAGGGTCGAGCGTTCGAACTCACGCTGGTCCAGTCCCGGGTTGAACTTGAGTTTGGTCATCGGCTCGGTGAAGCCGTCCTGATCAACCACAGTCGTGGAGTTGGCCTTGCTGTTGTCGGCATGGGCATAGCCGACTGCGCCAAGCAGTGCAGCAAGCAGAAGGAGGTGTTTAGCCACGGAAGAACTCCAGCATGGCGTCGGCGTTGACGCGGTAGTTGAGGTTGCCGCAATGGCCGCCGTGAGGGTAAACCGTCAGGCGATCGCCGAAGGTTTTACGCAAGAAACCGAGGTCGCCCGGGCCGAGGATTACATCGTCGGCATTGTGCATCACGGCAATTTTCGGGCTGTCGTGCAGGTAGTCCTTGAGTGCGTAGAGGCTGACCTGGTCAATCAACTGCAAGATGCTGCCGCCGTCGGTCCGGGCGCGCCACATCGGGATCACCTGCTCGGTGAGGTAGCAGTTGAAATCACATTGCAGTGCACGCTTGAGGAATGGCGTGAGGCTGGTGCCTTCGGTGATCGGAAACTTGGGCGGGGTGATCAGGCCGCGTCGGTTGATCAGGTCCGAGGTGAAGGTGATGTCGGCGGCCGAAAAACGGAACGAGGTGCCGATCAGCATGGCCATCTGTTCGTTGCTCAGGTGCTGTTTCGATTGCTGGAAGTCGTAGACCAGCGCGTCGTTGAGGTCGATGTAGCCTTTTTGCTGGAAGTAGCGCGTCAGCTTGTTGAGCATCAGTTCATAGAACGTGGTGCTGTTGTTGATGCCCTTGACCTCGGTTTGTACAAGCTTGTCGAGGTTGGTGACAGAGGTGTAGAGGTTGACTGGAGGATTGAGCAGCAAGACTTTCTTGAAGTTGAAGCTGCGTCGGGTTTCATCCAGCTTGCTGACAAACGCCGCATCCAGTCCACCCAGGCTGTAGCCGGTGAGGTAGTAGTCGGTGATCGGCAGCTTTGGGTTTTGTGCACGCACCGCTTGCATCACGCGGTACATGTCCTCGGCGTCTTCCTTGGACACGCCCGGGGTGGCAAAGCGGGAAGCGGCGCTCATGAAGTCGAAACTGGTCGGTGAGGACAGTTGCACGACGTGATAACCGGCCTTGTAGTAGAGCTTTTTCAGGTATTCGTTAATGCTGCTGTCAAAGCGCGCGCCGGTGCCGGCAATCAGGAAAATCAGCGGTGCGGCGTGATCCTGTGTGGCCATGCGATAGGTGAGCTTTTTCACTGGCCAGAAATTGTCCGGCAGGTCGAACTCGCGTTCCGGGCGCAGCTTCAGGGTGTAGTCGGATTGATGGATCGCGTCATCGGACGGCAACTCGGGACGCAACTCCGGCGGGGTCGTGGCGATGGTCGCCTCGAACGGGTTGGTCAAGGGGTAGCCATAACTGACGGCGTCGATGTCTGCCGCCAGTGCGGACGCACTCAAAATAACGCCGCTTATCAAGGCAGCAAAGCGCAAGGAACGGAGCATGACTAATTCCCTTAGAGGAAGGTACCTGATGATGTTCGCAGGCTATGACCACCGCTGCTGCGCCAAAGTGCCATGCGGCGGCACCAAAGAGGCTGAATTCGGATCAATAGCGGCTGAACGATACACTTTGCAGCGATTGTCTGAACAGATTTCTACGGGTCTCGCTTGCTTACGGCTGGCGGGCGATTAAGCTGGGCGCCGTTTTCGTTTATCGGAGTGCTTCATGTCTCGCCGTCTGCCCGTCATTATTTTGCTTATCGCCTTGCCGCTGTGGCTGGCTGCCAGTTATGGCCTGCGTTATGTCCTGATGGAGGATGCCCAGTGGGTGGGTCTCTGTGTTGATGAGGCAAGCCGTTGGGAATGCCAGGCGCGCTCGACCCTCGGCTTGATGATTCACTTCAAGGTGATGGGCGGGGCTGCATTGGCGGCAGCGGTGCTGGGCTTTGTGGTGCCGGGCCGGGCTGGCTGGTGGCTGGCGGTGTTGGCGCTGGTGTTCGGATTTCCGGCATTGGCGCTGTACAACACCGGCATTGCGGTATTTGCCGTGGTGATCGCAGGGTTGCGGTTGGTGCGGGCGTGTGGCGAGGGGGCTTGACGGAACGCCGCACCGCCCCGTTCGGCTGCGAAGCAGCCGTAAAAAGCTCGTGGTGAACCGGCTGGACTCGGGACTACTCCGTAGTCCAGCGGGGGCAAGCCCCCTCGCCACAAAGGACCGCCGATAATCAATGCGATTTATCAGGTATTGCGAACCCGCAAGCTGCGCCACAGCGCGGCAATCATCAGCAGGCAAACCAGCGCCCAGCCCCAGGCTTGCTGGTTGAACAGGCCTTCGCGGTACAGCTGCGGGGCGATGCTGGCGCCGATGATGAAAGTCAGCAGTGCAATTTCCCGGCGCGGTGCGCTGACCGGGCGAATCAGATAGACCAGCGCTGGCAGCAGCAGGGCGGCGCTCGGGAAGCTGCGATAGCGCGGTTCGAACACCAGCCCCAGCATCATCACCGCGCCAGCGAATCCGGCGGCAGCGAGCAGCCAGCCAGCGCGACGTTCCAGTGCATTGAAGGCGCGTTCACGCCAACCGGTTCTGGCGCTGAGGAACAACGCCGCATGAGCCAGCACCAAAAAGTTCAGGCCGGTCAGTAACGCAGCCCAGATCCACTCATCGGCAAAGCGGCTGGTAGCGCGAGCCAGCTCACCCCAGGTGCCAATGGAGCATGCAGCGACCGCACCGAGCAGTGGCAACACCAACGCTGCGCGAGTACTGCGTACGCGGCCGCCAAGCATCAGCGTACCGAGGAAGATCAGGCTGCCGACGGCCAGCCATTGCGGCCAGAACGGCAGGTTGGTGACGGGGCCTGCCAGTACGCCCTTGTCCTGGCGGTTTGCGTCGAACAGCCCCCAGTAACCGCCGACCGCTCCTTCACTGGCGCGTTTCCACGGTTGGTCAAAGGCTTCGATCAGGTTGTAGTGCCAGCCTTGCTGCTCGGCCATCGCCACAAAACCACGAATGAACTTGGCTTCATTGACGCGGCTCGGTACGGCGGTTTCCCGTTGGCGACCTTCACTCGGCCAGCCGGTTTCGCCAATCAGCACGTCCTTGGGCGCGAAGCGGCTGCCGAAGATCTGCCGAACCTCGGCAACGTGCTGCAGGGCGGCGTCGATGTTGGACGGATCATCTTCCCAGTACGGCAGCAAGTGGATGGTCAGGAAGTCCACCGCCGGGGCGACTTCAGGATGCTTGAGCCAGAACTCCCAGACGTCGGCGTAGGTCACTGGCTGTTTGACGTGGCTCTTGACGTGGTTGATCAGCTTGGCCAATTGCGCGCCGGTGACTTCCTTGCGCAGCAGGGTTTCGTTGCCTACGATCACTGAGCTGACCACGTCCGGGTTGGCGTTGGCCTCGGCGATCAGCAGTTCGACTTCCTTGGCAGTGTCCACCGGGTTGCTGTTGACCCAGGCGCCGATCATCAGCTTCAGGCCATGCTTGCGCGCCAGGTCCGGCAGCGCTTCGAGACCGGTCATCGAATAGGTGCGAATGCACTCGAAGCGGGTTGCCAGCAACGCGAGGTCGGCGTCCATGCGTTCAGGGCGCAGTTTGAACGGCTGATCGAATGGCGATTGGTCCTTGTCGAATGGTGTGTACGAGGCGCACTGCAATTTGTGCGTGGCGCTGGCCACGTCCGGCAGCAGCACCGGTTGACCGAGCCCGTACCAGTAACCACCAAGGGCAAACAGGCCAAGCAGGCAGGCAAATAGATAAGCGAAAAAGGGGAAGCGCGAGGTGGCGGGCATGGTCAGGCCGTCTGGGAACAAAGCCGCGCATCTTACCTGCATTTGTCCCGTGCTTGGTGACCTGCATGGTTTTGACATGCAAAGTTCAGGCGGGATTCGCAGGGGCATTTTTGCAGGGCGCGATTACTGGCGTTCTGATGTCGTTTCTCGATGCCTTGAGGTCGCAGGCAGAGCAGGTCGCCGCAGGCGCGAGGTTGATTATCGACTCGTCAGTACTCCGCTGATGTTCGAACGGGTTTGCGGTGAGGCGTGATGGGGGCGCTGGGCACCATAACAATACATTGACGCTGCTCGGCATCCGTCGGGCGCAGCACTTTCGGGGAAGTAACGATGAAGATGCGACTACTCTTGGGCGCAGGTGCGGCTTTGGTGCTGGCGATCAGTTCTACTATGGCCAGCGCCGAAAGCAAGGCAGTGACGATCGGTTATGTCGATGGTTGGTCGGACAGCGTCGCCACCACCAACGTGGCTGCAGAAGTGATCAAGCAAAAGCTCGGCTACGACGTGAAACTGCAAGCCGTGGCCACCGGGATCATGTGGCAGGGTGTAGCCACCGGTAAACTCGATGCAATGCTGTCGGCCTGGCTGCCAGTAACTCATGGCGAATACTGGGCGAAGAACAAGGATCAGGTCGTCGATTACGGCCCGAACTTCAAGGATGCGAAAATCGGTCTGATCGTGCCGGAGTACGTCAAGGCCAAGACCATTGAGGATCTTAAAACCGACGAGAGCTTCAAAGGTCGTATCGTCGGCATTGACGCCGGTTCAGGCGTGATGCTCAAGACCGATCAGGCGATCAAGGATTACGGTCTGAGCAACTACACCCTCAAGGCCAGTTCCGGTGCCGGCATGATTGCCGAGCTGACCCGTGCCGAGAAGAAAAACGAATCCATCGCGGTCACCGGTTGGGTGCCGCACTGGATGTTCGCCAAGTGGAAACTGCGCTTCCTGGAAGACCCAAAAGGCGTTTATGGCGCAGCTGAAACCGTAAACAGCATCGGTAGCAAAGAACTGGCAACCAAAGCGCCGGAAGTTGCGAAGTTCCTGAAGAACTTCCAGTGGGCGTCGAAAGACGAAATCGGCGAAGTCATGCTGGCGATCCAGGATGGTGCCAAGCCTGAAGTGGCAGCCAAGGACTGGGTGGCCAAACACCCGGCGCGCGTCGCCGAGTGGACCAAGTAATTTGATCTGACGCGTCTGGTCAGCACGTTCCAGGGCCACCTGATATCACAGTAGGAGCCGAGCTTGCTCGCGATGCGGTCTTAAGGACGTCATCGCCGGCAAGCCGTGCTCCTACAGTGATGTAGGTGGCTTTTGTATTTTTGTTGGGGAGGGGCGCTTTTTATCGACTGATAATTGGCGAAATGGTCATGTCGTTCTAATACTAAGGTCGTCTGGAACCTGTTCTGCAGCCGCATAGAGTGGATACGTTCCAACTAAAATCTGTGCTGCGAGGATAAAAACAATGAACGACAGCATTTACCTCTCGATTCAAAACAGCCCGCGCTTCAAGGAGCTGGTTCGCAAACGAGAGCGGTTCGCCTGGATTCTCTCGGCGATCATGCTTGGGCTGTACGCAGGATTCATTCTTCTGATTGCTTACGGGCCGCATCTACTGGGGGCGAAGATCAGCCCTGAGTCATCGATTACCTGGGGCATACCGATTGGTGTAGGGCTGATTGTGTCGGCCTTCGTCCTGACGGCCATCTACGTACGACGCGCCAATGGCGAATTCGACGACCTGAACAATGCGATTCTCAAGGAGGCTCAGCAATGATCCGGCGTCTATTGGCAGCTTTAGGCATTGCAGCCTTCGCACCGGCCGTTTGGGCGGCCGAAGCGCTTACTGGCGAAGTGCATAAACAACCGCTCAACGTCTCGGCGATCCTGATGTTCGTGGTGTTCGTCGGTGCAACACTGTGTATCACCTACTGGGCCTCCAAGCGCAATAAGTCGGCGGCTGACTACTACGCGGCGGGTGGCAGGATCACCGGTTTGCAGAACGGCCTGGCGATTGCCGGTGACTACATGTCGGCGGCGTCCTTCCTGGGGATTTCCGCACTGGTGTTTGCCTCGGGCTACGATGGCCTGATCTACTCGATCGGCTTCCTGGTGGGCTGGCCGATCATTCTGTTTTTGATCGCCGAGCGTCTGCGTAACCTGGGTAAGTACACCTTTGCCGACGTGGCGTCCTACCGCCTCGGGCAAACCCAGATTCGCACCTTGTCCGCCTGCGGTTCGCTGGTGGTGGTGGCGTTCTACCTGATCGCGCAAATGGTCGGTGCCGGCAAGCTGATCCAGCTGCTGTTTGGCCTGGATTACCATGTTGCGGTGATTCTGGTGGGGATCCTGATGTGCCTCTATGTGTTGTTCGGCGGCATGCTGGCGACCACTTGGGTGCAGATCATCAAGGCTGTGCTGTTGTTGTCCGGTGCGTCGTTCATGGCGCTGATGGTGATGAAGCACGTTCACTTCGACTTCAATACGCTGTTCTCCGAGGCGATCAAGGTTCACCCTAAAGGTGAAGCGATCATGAGTCCGGGCGGTCTGGTGAAAGACCCTATCTCGGCATTCTCCCTTGGCCTGGCATTGATGTTCGGTACCGCTGGCCTGCCGCACATCCTGATGCGCTTCTTCACCGTGAGTGACGCTAAAGAAGCGCGCAAAAGCGTGCTGTATGCCACCGGCTTCATCGGTTACTTCTACATCCTGACGTTCATCATCGGCTTCGGCGCAATCCTGCTGGTCAGCACCAATCCGGCCTTCAAGGACGCTACGGGCGCGCTGTTGGGCGGCAACAACATGGCGGCGGTGCACCTGGCCAATGCGGTGGGCGGCAGTATCTTCCTCGGCTTCATCTCGGCAGTAGCCTTCGCCACCATTCTGGCGGTGGTTGCCGGACTGACCCTGGCCGGGGCCACGGCGGTGTCTCACGACCTGTACGCCAGTGTGATCAAGAAGGGCAAGGCCAACGAGAAGGATGAGATCCGGGTTTCGAAGATCACCACCATCGCCTTGGGCGTGTTGGCGATTGTTCTGGGCATCCTGTTCGAAAGTCAGAACATCGCGTTCATGGTGGGCCTGGCATTCTCGATCGCTGCCAGCTGCAACTTCCCGGTACTGCTGCTTTCCATGTACTGGAAGAAACTGACTACGCGCGGTGCGATGGTCGGCGGCTGGATGGGGCTGGTCAGTGCGGTGGGCCTGATGGTGCTGGGCCCGACCATTTGGGTGCAGATCATGGGGCACGAGAAGGCGATCTTCCCGTATGAGTACCCGGCGCTGTTCTCGATGGCCATTGCCTTTGTCGGTATCTGGTTCTTCTCGATCACCGACAAGTCCGCAGCGGCTGACAATGAGCGGGCGCTGTTCTTCCCGCAATTCGTCCGTTCGCAGACCGGATTGGGGGCGAGCGGGGCGGTGTCGCACTAACGTACAGGGTTGTATAAGCGTCTCTATATAAGCAGCGTTAAACAGAAATGCCCCGGTCGAGAGATCGGGGCATTTTTTATGAGAAGTACGCTCTCCGTAGCAGCTGCCGAGCCTGCGAGGCTGCGTTCGGCTGCGCAGCAGTCGCAAATCAGGCGCGTCGGTTCTTCGGGGGGCATCGTGTATGGCGGGTTTACAGGGGGTGGTGGGGTGATCCGGGGTAAACAAAAACGGCCTCTGCTCTTTTATCAGAGGCAGAGGCCGTTTTCGGTGCAGCTAAGACGTTATCGCAAGACAGGTCTTACTTGCGGTCTTCAAGCCGGGTGATGTCGCGCGACTCGTAGCCGGTGTACAGCTGGCGCGGGCGGCCAATCTTGTACGGGCTGGAGAGCATTTCTTTCCAGTGGGAGATCCAGCCAACGGTCCGCGCCAGGGCGAAGATCACGGTGAACATACTGGTTGGAATGCCGATCGCCTTGAGGATGATCCCCGAGTAGAAGTCGACGTTCGGGTACAGCGAGCGTTCGATGAAGTACGGGTCGGTCAGGGCGATCTCTTCCAGGCGCATGGCCAGTTCGAGTTGCGGATCGTTCTGGATACCCAGTTCCTTGAGCACTTCGTCGCAGGTCTTTTTCATGACGGTAGCGCGTGGGTCGCGGTTTTTGTAAACCCGGTGACCGAAGCCCATCAGTTTGAACGGATCGTTCTTGTCCTTGGCCTTGGCGATGAACTTGTCGATGTTCGAGACATCGCCAATTTCGTCGAGCATGGTCAGCACGGCTTCGTTGGCGCCGCCGTGAGCCGGGCCCCAAAGTGCAGCGATACCGGCAGCGATACAGGCGAACGGGTTGGCACCCGACGAGCCGGCCAGGCGTACGGTGGAGGTCGATGCGTTCTGCTCGTGGTCGGCGTGGAGGATGAAGATCCGGTCCATGGCCTTGGCGAGTACCGGGCTGATCGGTTTGATCTCGCACGGGGTGTTGAACATCATGTGCAGGAAGTTTTCCGCATACGACAGGTCGTTGCGCGGGTACATCATGGGTTGACCCATGGAGTACTTGTAAACCATCGCTGCGAGGGTTGGCATCTTGGCAACCAGGCGGATCGCGGAGATTTCGCGATGCTGCGGGTTATTGATGTCCAGGGAGTCGTGGTAGAACGCCGAAAGGGCGCCGACTACACCGCACATGACGGCCATCGGGTGGGCGTCGCGACGGAAGCCGTTGAAGAAGGTCTTCAGTTGCTCATGAACCATGGTGTGGTTCTTGACGGTGCTGACGAACTGGGCCTTCTGTTCTGCAGTCGGCAATTCGCCGTTGAGCAGCAGGTAGCAGGTTTCCAGATAGTCCGACTTCTCGGCGAGTTGCTCGATCGGGTAGCCGCGGTGCAACAAAATGCCGTTGTCGCCGTCGATATAGGTAATCTTCGATTCGCAAGAGGCGGTCGACATGAAACCCGGGTCAAAAGTGAAACGGCCCGTGGCCGTCAGGCCCCGAACGTCGATTACATCGGGACCAACGGTGCCGGTTAAAATGGGCAGCTCGACGGGGGCTGCGCCCTCGATGATCAACTGCGCTTTTTTGTCAGCCATGTGGCCTCCTATTTATGCTTGAAATCATCAGACAGACCCCCCACGCAGGGCCCGCACCACTATAGTGAGATAAATTCGAATGTCAATTTGCCTAAAGTCTTGCTCCAGAAGGCTTTAACCGGACTTTTTCCTCGAAATTACCTGCCGTTTACGCCTTTTATCCCGCTTGCGCAATGAGCTATTAGGGGAAGGTGAACGCGTTGTCATTAGTAGCCTAACTGTCTATACTCGGCCACCGACCGCCAGGGGCTTTTGGGCCTGCTTTATTGGGGGTCGCATCCCTGGGTGGTGGTTACCTGACCAGTGCACTCCCCAACAACTTTGCCCTGATTGTTAGGGGCTCTTCAGTGTGAAAAAAAAGCCGTGAAAAGCCAACGACCTGTAAACCTAGACCTAAGGACCATCAAACTCCCCATCACCGGCGTTACGTCGTTTCTTCACCGTGTTTCCGGCATCATCCTCTTCCTGGGCCTTGGCATCATGCTGTATGCATTGAGCAAATCCCTGGGTTCCGAGGAAGGTTTTGCCGAGGTGAAGGCATGCTTGACCAGTCCGCTGGCCAAGTTCGTAGCATGGGGCCTGCTGTCCGCCTTGCTGTATCACATGGTGGCCGGTGTACGCCATCTGATCATGGACATGGGCATCGGTGAGACGCTGGAAGGCGGCAAACTGGGCTCGAAAATTATCATCGCCATTTCCGTGGTGTTGATCGTTCTGGCGGGAGTTTGGATATGGTAACCAGCGTTACGAACCTATCGCGTTCGGGCCTCTATGACTGGATGGCACAGCGTGTGTCTGCGGTCGTTCTCGCGGCTTATTTCATTTTTCTGATCGGATACCTTGTTGCGCACCCTGGCCTTGGCTACGCCCAATGGCACTTGCTGTTCGCAAACAACTGGATGCGCATCTTCAGTCTGTTGGCCCTGGTTGCCCTTGGCGCTCACGCCTGGGTCGGCATGTGGACCATCGCGACCGACTACCTGACGCCGATGGCGCTGGGCAAGTCCGCGACTGCAGTACGTTTCCTTTTCCAGGCAGTATGCGGCGTTGCAATGTTCGCTTACTTCGTCTGGGGTGTGCAGATTCTCTGGGGTATCTGATTCATGTCTAACTCAGTAAATACGCTTTCGTTCGACGCCATCATCATTGGCGGCGGCGGTGCCGGCATGCGCGCTGCGCTGCAGCTGGCACAAGGTGGTCACAAGACTGCCGTAGTTACCAAGGTTTTCCCGACTCGTTCGCACACCGTATCCGCACAGGGTGGCATCACCTGCGCCATCGCCTCCGCTGATCCGAACGATGACTGGCGCTGGCACATGTACGATACCGTCAAGGGTTCCGACTACATCGGTGACCAGGACGCTATCGAATACATGTGTTCCGTAGGCCCGGAAGCGGTCTTCGAGCTCGAGCACATGGGCTTGCCGTTCTCCCGTACCGAACAGGGTCGCATCTATCAGCGTCCGTTCGGCGGTCAGTCGAAAGACTTCGGTAAAGGTGGCCAGGCTGCCCGTACCTGCGCTGCTGCCGACCGTACCGGTCACGCTCTGCTGCACACCCTGTACCAGGCCAACCTGAAGGCCGGCACCGTATTTCTCAACGAATACTACGGCGTCGACCTGGTGAAGAACGAAGACGGTGCCTTTGTCGGCATGATCGTCATCTGCATCGAAACCGGCGAAACCTCCTACGTCCGCGCTAACGCCACCGTTCTGGCGACTGGCGGTGCAGGTCGTATCTACTCGTCCACCACCAACGCCCTGATCAACACCGGTGACGGCGTCGGCATGGCTCTGCGTGCTGGCGTGCCGGTACAAGACATCGAAATGTGGCAGTTCCACCCGACCGGCATCGCCGGCGCCGGTGTACTGGTTACCGAAGGTTGCCGCGGTGAAGGCGGTTATCTGATCAACAAGCACGGCGAGCGTTTCATGGAGCGTTATGCTCCGAACGCCAAAGACCTTGCCGGTCGTGACGTGGTTGCTCGCTCGATGGTTAAAGAAATCATCGCCGGCAACGGTTGCGGTCCGGATGGCGACCACGTGATGCTGAAACTCGATCACCTCGGTGAAGAAGTTCTGCACAGCCGTCTGCCAGGCATCATGGAACTGTCCAAGACCTTCGCTCACGTCGATCCAGCCGTAGCGCCGATCCCGGTTGTTCCAACCTGCCACTATATGATGGGCGGCGTTGCCACCAACATTCATGGCCAGGCAATCACTCAGGACGCCGACGGCAAGGACCAGATCATTCCTGGCCTGTTCGCGGTAGGCGAAGTGGCGTGCGTATCGGTTCACGGTGCCAACCGTCTGGGCGGCAACTCGCTGCTCGACCTGGTGGTATTCGGCCGTGCGGCCGGCCTGTTCCTGGAGCAGACCCTGAAAGAAGGCGTCGACTACGCTCGCCCTCGCCAGTCCGACATCGACGCAGCCCTGGCGCGTCTCGATGGCCTGAACTCGCGTACCGAAGGCGAAGACGTCGCTACCCTGCGTAAAGAGCTGCAAAGCTGCATGCAGAACTACTTCGGTGTATTCCGTACCGGCGAATACATGCAGAAGGGTATTGCTCAGCTGGCTGATCTGCGTGGCCGTATCGCCAACGTCAAGATCAACGATAAGAGCCAGGCGTTCAACACTGCTCGTATCGAAGCGCTGGAACTGCAAAACCTGCTGGAAGTGGCCGAAGCTACTGCCATTGCTGCAGAGATCCGCAAAGAGTCCCGCGGCGCTCACGCCCGTGAAGACTACGAAGATCGCGACGACGAAAACTGGCTGTGCCACACCCTGTACTTCCCGGGTGACAAGCGCGTTACCAAGCGTGCCGTGAACTTCTCGCCGAAGACTGTTCCGACTTTTGAACCTAAGATTCGGACTTATTAAGGGTGGCCGCCATGTTGCAAGTCAGTGTTTATCGCTACAACCCTGATCAGGACGCCGCGCCGTTCATGCAGGAATTCAAGGTCGACACCGGTGGTAAAGACCTGATGGTGCTGGACGTGCTGGCCCTGATCAAAGAGCAGGACGAGGGTTTCTCCTATCGTCGCTCTTGCCGTGAAGGTGTTTGCGGTTCCGACGGCATGAACATCAACGGCAAAAACGGTCTGGCCTGCGTCACGCCGCTGTCTGCCGTCGTCAAAGGTAACAAGTTGATCGTTCGTCCTCTGCCAGGTTTGCCGGTTATCCGTGACCTGGTCGTCGATATGAGCATCTTCTACAAGCAATACGAAAAGGTTAAGCCTTTCCTGCAGAACGACACGCCGGCTCCGGCCATCGAGCGTCTGCAGACTCCTGAAGAGCGTGAAAAGCTCGACGGTCTGTACGAGTGCATCCTGTGCGCTTGCTGCTCGACCTCTTGCCCGTCCTTCTGGTGGAACCCGGACAAGTTCCTGGGTCCAGCTGCTCTGCTGCAAGCCTACCGCTTCCTGGCAGACAGCCGTGACACCAAGACTTCCGAGCGTCTGGCTTCGCTGGATGACCCGTTCAGCGTATTCCGCTGCCGCGGGATCATGAACTGCGTCAACGTATGTCCGAAAGGCCTGAACCCGACTAAGGCCATCGGTCACATACGTAACATGCTGCTGCAAAGCGGCGTGTGATTCAGCTGTTGTACCCGTAGAACTGCTGTACCCGTAGAGGCTAAGGCGCGGGCTTCAACCCGCGTCTTGGCTATAACCAGAGTGGCAGCCCACAAGGCTGCGGCTCTTATTTTGAAGAAATGAGACAAGCAGGGGCATCCGGGCTGGTACCCGGACTATCAGCGTGATCCTAAGTGGCTTGTTTTGGTCGCTGCACTCGGACTTCTGCAAGCTTGCTCGGTGTCTTCGCCGATGGTGTTCCCCTAACCGAGGGTGACCAAGCATGCAAGAAAGCGTGATGCAGCGCATGTGGAACAGCGGCTATCTTTCAGGTGGTAACGCTGCCTATGTGGAAGAGCTTTATGAGCTCTACCTGCACGACCCTAACGCTGTGCCAGAAGAGTGGCGCACCAAATTTCAGACGTTGCCCGCTGACGGCAACGCTGCCACCGATGTATCGCACTCGACGATTCGCGATCATTTCGTGCTGCTGGCAAAGAACCAGCGCCGCGCCCAACCGGTTTCCGCCGGCAGCGTGAGCAGTGAGCACGAGAAGAAGCAAGTTGAAGTACTGCGACTGATCCAGGCCTACCGTATGCGTGGCCACCAGGCAGCCCAGCTTGACCCGCTGGGGCTGTGGCAGCGTCCTGCACCTGCAGACCTGTCGATCAATCATTACGGCTTGACCAATGCCGATCTTGATACGACCTTCCGTGCCGGCGACCTGTTCATCGGCAAAGAGGAAGCGAGCCTACGCGAAATTCACGAAGCGTTGCAGCAGACATATTGCCGCACCATCGGCGCTGAATTTACTCACATCGTCGATTCCGAGCAGCGCCAGTGGTTCCAGCAGCGTCTGGAAGGCGTGCGTGGTCGTCCGGTGTATTCGGCCGACATCAAGAGCCATCTGCTTGAGCGCGTCACCGCAGGTGAAGGTCTGGAAAAATACCTGGGTACCAAATACCCGGGCACCAAGCGTTTCGGCCTGGAAGGCGGCGAAAGCCTGATTCCGATGCTGGACGAGCTGATCCAGCGCTCCGGTTCCTACGGCACCAAGGAAATCGTTATCGGCATGGCCCACCGTGGCCGTCTGAACGTGCTGGTCAACACCTTCGGCAAGAACCCGCGCGAGCTGTTCGACGAGTTCGAAGGCAAGAAGAAGGTCGAGCTGGGCTCCGGTGACGTTAAATACCACCAGGGCTTCTCCTCCAACGTGATGACCGCAGGCGGCGAAGTCCACCTGGCCATGGCCTTCAACCCGTCCCACCTGGAAATCGTTTCGCCAGTGGTCGAGGGTTCGGTCCGTGCCCGTCAGGATCGTCGCAACGATCCAACCGGTGAGAAAGTCCTGCCGATTTCCATCCACGGTGACGCGGCATTCGCCGGTCAGGGCGTGGTCATGGAAACCTTCCAGATGTCGCAGACTCGCGGCTTCCGGACTGGCGGTACGGTTCACATCGTGATCAACAACCAGGTTGGCTTCACCATCAGCAACCCGGAAGACTCGCGCTCCACCGAGTACGCCACCGACGTTGCGAAAATGATCCAGGCGCCGATCCTCCATGTGAATGGTGATGATCCGGAAGCCGTATTGTTCGTGACCCAGCTGGCCATCGACTACCGCATGCAGTTCAAGCGTGACGTGGTGATCGACCTGGTCTGCTACCGTCGTCGCGGCCACAACGAAGCGGACGAGCCAAGCGGCACCCAGCCTCTGATGTATCAGCAGATCACCAAGCAGCGCACCACGCGTGAGCTGTATGCCGATCGCCTGACCCAGAGCGGTGTGCTTGACGCAGCGCGTGTTCAGACGAAAGTCGACGAATACCGCAACGCGCTGGACAACGGTCTGCACGTAGTGAAAAGCCTGGTCAAGGAGCCGAACAAAGAGCTGTTCGTCGACTGGCGTCCGTATCTGGGCCACGCCTGGACTGCGCGTCACGACACCACGTTCGATCTGAAGACCCTGCAAGAGCTGTCCGCCAAACTGCTGGAAATCCCGGAAGGTTTCGTGGTTCAGCGCCAGGTTGCGAAGATCTACGAAGACCGTCAGAAAATGCAAGCCGGCGGCCTGCCGATCAACTGGGGTTACGCCGAAACCATGGCGTACGCGACCCTGGCGTTCGAAGGTCACCCGATTCGCATGACCGGCCAGGACATCGGCCGCGGTACGTTCTCGCACCGTCATGCGGTATTGCACAACCAGAAAGACGCGGGCACCTACATCCCGTTGCAACACCTGTACGAAGGCCAGCCACGTTTCGACCTGTACGATTCGTTCCTGTCCGAAGAAGCCGTACTGGCGTTCGAATACGGCTACTCCACCACCACGCCTGACGCGCTGGTGATCTGGGAAGCCCAGTTCGGCGACTTCGCCAACGGTGCCCAAGTGGTTATCGACCAGTTCATCACCAGCGGTGAGCACAAGTGGGGCCGTCTGTGCGGTCTGACCATGTTGCTGCCACACGGTTATGAAGGTCAGGGTCCGGAGCACTCTTCGGCTCGTCTGGAGCGTTACCTGCAGCTGTGCGCCGAGCACAACATTCAGGTGTGCATGCCGACTACGCCGGCCCAGATCTACCACTTGCTGCGTCGCCAGGTGATTCGTCCTCTGCGCAAACCACTGGTAGTGCTGACTCCGAAGTCGCTGTTGCGTCACAAGCTGGCCATCTCGACCCTGGAAGATCTGGCCGAAGGTTCGTTCCAGACCGTTATTCCGGAAATCGATGCGCATGATCCGAAAAAGGTCACTCGTCTCGTGCTGTGTAGCGGCAAGGTCTACTACGACCTGCTGGAAAAACGCCGTGCCGAAGGTCGTGACGACATCGCCATCGTGCGTCTTGAGCAGCTGTACCCATTCCCTGAGGACGACTTGATTGAAGTCCTGGCTCCTTATTCCAACCTCAAACACGTCGTTTGGTGTCAGGAAGAGCCGATGAACCAGGGTGCCTGGTACTGCAGCCAGCATCACATGCGTCGCATCGTTGGCGGTCACAACAAGTCTCTCGTACTCGAGTACGCGGGCCGTGACGCTTCTGCTGCACCTGCATGTGGTTATGCATCGATGCACGCCGAGCAGCAGGAAAAACTGCTGCAAGACGCCTTTACTGTTTAACGCCTTCGCGCACCTGAAACCGAATTTAAGGAACCACAGACAATGGCTATCGAGATCAAAGCCCCCACTTTCCCGGAATCGGTTGCCGATGGCACCGTTGCCACCTGGCACAAAAAACCGGGCGACGCGGTCAAGCGCGACGAACTGATCGTCGACATCGAAACCGATAAAGTCGTACTGGAAGTGTTGGCTACCGCTGATGGCGTACTGGGCGCTATCGTCAAGAACGAAGGCGACACCGTTCTGTCCGACGAAGTCCTGGGCTCCATCGGGGAGGGCGGTGCTGTTGCCGCCGCTCCGGCTGCCGCTGCTGCACCTGCACAGGCTGCTGCTTTGTCCGTTGTTGGCGAAGATGATCCTGTTGCTGCACCGGCTGCTCGCAAGCTGGCTGAAGAAAACGGCATCAACATCGCTTCCGTTGCCGGTACTGGCAAAGGCGGTCGTGTGACCAAGGAAGACGTGGTTGCAGCCGTTGCTGCCAAGGCCGCTGCTCCGGCTGCCGCGCCTGCCAAGGCCGCTGCCCCGGCTGCCGCTGCTCCTGTGTTCGCCGCTGGCGACCGCACCGAGAAGCGCGTACCGATGACCCGCGTGCGTGCAACCGTGGCCAAGCGCCTGGTTGAAGCCCAGTCGAACATGGCGATGCTGACTACTTTCAACGAAGTCGACATGACTGAAGTCATGGCCCTGCGTTCGAAGTACAAGGACCTGTTCGAGAAGTCCCACAATGGCGTGCGCCTGGGCTTCATGTCGTTCTTCGTGAAAGCGGCTACCGAGGCGCTGAAACGCTTCCCGGCTGTCAACGCTTCCATCGACGGTGGCGACATCGTGTACCACGGCTATGCTGACGTCGGCGTTGCCGTGTCCAGCGACCGTGGCCTGGTGGTGCCGGTTCTGCGTAACGCCGAACTGATGAGCCTGGCTGAAATCGAAGGCGGCATTGCCAACTTCGGCAAGAAGGCTCGCGACGGCAAGCTGACCATCGACGAAATGACTGGTGGCACGTTCACCATCACCAACGGTGGTACATTCGGCTCGATGATGTCGACCCCGATCGTCAACCCGCCACAAGCGGCTATCCTGGGCATGCACAACATTCTGCAGCGTCCGATGGCGATCAACGGTCAGGTTGTTATTCGTCCGATGATGTACCTGGCTCTGTCCTACGATCACCGTTTGATCGACGGCAAAGAAGCTGTGACCTTCCTGGTTACCATCAAGAACCTGCTGGAAGACCCGGCTCGTCTGCTGCTGGATATCTGATTTCGTTGCACGGGCCGCTCAGCGATGAGCGGCCCATCTGTAATGACCAGCTTCGTCCCACGACGGTCCCCTGAACGGGATCGTCCGGTTTGATTCGAGAAGGAATGACACATGACTCAGAAATTCGACGTGGTAGTGATTGGTGCGGGCCCTGGCGGCTACGTAGCTGCCATTAAAGCGGCGCAACTTGGCCTTTCGACTGCCTGCATCGAGAAATACACCGACAAAGAGGGCAAACTGGCCCTCGGCGGTACTTGCCTGAACGTCGGCTGCATTCCGTCCAAGGCGCTGCTGGACAGCTCCTGGAAGTTTCACGAAGCTCAAGACGGCTTCGCGATCCACGGCATCAACCACGCTGGCGTGACCATGGACGTGCCAGCAATGGTCGGCCGCAAGGCCAACATCGTCAAAGGCCTGACCTCTGGCGTTGCCACCCTGTTCAAAGCCAATGGCGTGACCTCCCTGCAAGGCCACGGCAAACTGCTGGCCGGCAAGAAAGTCGAGCTGACCAAGCCTGACGGCAGCGTCGAAATCATCGAAGCCGAGAACGTGATCCTGGCTCCAGGTTCGCGTCCGATCGACATTCCACCGGCACCGGTTGACCAGAACGTGATCGTCGATTCGACCGGCGCTCTGGAATTCCAGTCCGTACCTAAGCGTCTGGGCGTAATCGGCGCTGGCGTGATTGGTCTGGAGTTGGGTTCGGTCTGGTCCCGTCTGGGCGCAGAAGTTACCGTTCTTGAAGCGCTGGACACCTTCCTGATGGCGGCTGACGCTGCTGTTTCCAAGGAAGCGCTGAAAACCCTGACCAAACAGGGTCTGGACATCAAGCTGGGGGCTCGCGTTACCGGTTCCAAAGTGAACGGCAACGAAGTCGTTGTGAACTACACCGATGCCAACGGCGAACAGAACATCACTTTCGACAAGCTGATCGTAGCCGTTGGTCGCCGTCCAGTGACCACTGATCTGCTGTCCGCCGATTGCGGCGTGACCCTCGACGAGCGCGGTTTCGTGCACGTTGACGATCACTGCGCCACCACCGTACCGGGCGTTTACGCCATTGGTGACGTGGTTCGCGGCATGATGCTGGCACACAAGGCCTCGGAAGAGGGCATCATGGTTGTCGAGCGCATCAAGGGCCACAAAGCCCAGATGAACTATGACCTGATCCCTTCGGTTATTTATACTCACCCGGAAATTGCATGGGTCGGTAAAACCGAGCAGGCCTTGAAAGCTGAAGGCGTTGAAGTTAACGTCGGCACTTTCCCGTTTGCAGCCTCTGGCCGTGCCATGGCA
This sequence comes from Pseudomonas sp. GW822-FHT04C11, assembly GCF_058800905.1. Lineage (NCBI taxonomy): Bacteria > Pseudomonadati > Pseudomonadota > Gammaproteobacteria > Pseudomonadales > Pseudomonadaceae > Pseudomonas > Pseudomonas sp. GW822-FHT04C11. The sequence goes on from NZ_JBXAMS010000009.1 coordinate 199,527, forward strand.
GCCAACGATACCGGTGGTTTCGTCAAAGTTATCGCCGATGCCAAGACTGACCGCGTATTGGGCGTCCACGTGATCGGCCCGAGCGCAGCAGAACTGGTACAGCAGGGCGCAATCGGCATGGAATTCGGCACTAGCGCCGAAGACCTGGGCATGATGGTTTTCTCCCATCCGACCCTGTCCGAAGCCTTGCACGAAGCAGCTCTGGCAGTGAATGGCGGCGCCATCCACATCGCCAACCGCAAGAAGCGTTAAGACAATAAGAAACCACGGCGGAATGGCCCGTCGTGAGCCTTGCCTGCAAGACTCACCGCGGAATATCCGCTGGACGCAGCCTTGCGTAGCTGTACCGGGTATCCGGAAAAGCTACGCAAGCAGCAGTCACAGGTGGTGCGGCACTTGAATGAGTGCAGCACCGAATGCGCAGTACCTAACGAAGACGGTAATAAGCATGAATCTTCACGAGTATCAGGGTAAGCAGCTGTTCGCTGAGTACGGCCTGCCAGTATCGACCGGTTACGCGGTAGACACCCCGGAAGCAGCAGCAGAAGCTTGCGACAAAATCGGCGGCAGCGAGTGGGTTGTCAAAGCCCAGGTTCACGCCGGTGGTCGCGGTAAAGCGGGCGGCGTCAAGCTGGTTCGCAGCAAAGAAGACGCTAAAGCATTCGCTCAACAGTGGTTGGGCAAGCGTCTGGTGACTTACCAGACTGATGCCAATGGTCAGCCAGTCACCAAGATCCTGGTTGAATCGTGCACTGATATCGCTAAAGAGCTGTACCTGGGCGCTGTCGTTGACCGTTCGAGCCGTCGCATCGTGTTCATGGCTTCCACCGAAGGTGGCGTGGACATCGAGAAAATCGCTCACGACACCCCTGAGAAAATCCTCAAGGCCACTATCGATCCACTGGTTGGCGCTCAGCCATTCCAGGGTCGCGAGCTGGCATTCCAGCTGGGTCTGGAAGGCAAGCAAGTTGCTCAGTTCGCCAAGATCTTCGTAGGTCTGGCCAAGCTGTTCAAGGATCACGACCTGGCTCTGCTGGAAGTGAACCCGCTGGTGATCAAGGCTGACGGCGATCTGCACTGCCTGGACGCGAAGATCAACATCGACGCCAACGCCATGTACCGTCAGCCTAAGCTGAAGACTTTCCACGATCCGTCGCAAGACGATCCGCGCGAAGCGCACGCTGCCAAGTTCGAACTGAACTACGTAGCCCTGGAAGGCAACATCGGTTGCATGGTCAACGGTGCTGGCCTGGCCATGGGTACCATGGACATCGTCAACCTGCATGGCGGCAAACCAGCCAACTTCCTCGACGTGGGCGGCGGTGCTACCAAAGAACGCGTTACCGAAGCGTTCAAGATCATCCTGTCCGACACTAACGTCGCTGCAGTATTGGTCAACATCTTCGGCGGCATCGTTCGCTGCGACATGATTGCCGAAGGCATCATCGGCGCTGTGAAAGAAGTCGGCGTGAAAATCCCGGTTGTTGTTCGCCTTGAAGGCAACAACGCTGAGCTGGGCGCTAAAGTACTGGCAGAAAGCGGTTTGAACATCATCGCTGCTACCAGCCTGACCGACGCTGCTCAACAAGTCGTTAAAGCTGCGGAGGGCAAATAATGAGCGTCCTGATCAATAAAGACACCAAAGTTATCTGCCAGGGTATTACCGGTTCGCAAGGTAGTTTCCACACCCAGCAAGCCATCGAATACGGCACCAAGATGGTTGGTGGCGTAACTCCAGGCAAAGGCGGCACCGAGCACCTGGGTCTGCCAGTGTTCAACACTGTGAAAGACGCTGTAGCAGCCACTGGCGCCACCGCCAGCGTGATCTACGTTCCAGCTCCTTTCTGCAAGGACTCGATCCTGGAAGCAGCATTCGGCGGCATCAAGCTGATCGTTTGCATCACTGAAGGCATTCCTACCCTGGACATGCTGGATGCCAAGGTCAAGTGCGACGAACTGGGCGTGATCCTGATCGGCCCTAACTGCCCAGGCGTGATCACTCCAGGCGAATGCAAGATCGGTATCATGCCAGGTCACATTCACTTGCCAGGCAAAGTCGGTATCGTTTCGCGTTCCGGCACCCTGACCTACGAAGCTGTGAAGCAGACTACTGACGCCGGTTTCGGTCAGTCGACTTGCGTCGGCATCGGTGGTGACCCGATCCCGGGTTCGAACTTCATCGACATCCTGAAACTGTTCCAGGAAGACCCGAAGACCGAAGCGATCGTGATGATCGGTGAGATCGGCGGTTCGGCTGAAGAAGAAGCGGCTGCCTACATCAAGGCACACGTGACCAAGCCGGTTGTTTCCTACATCGCTGGTGTGACTGCTCCTGCGGGCAAGCGCATGGGCCATGCTGGCGCAATCATCTCTGGCGGCAAAGGCACTGCAGACGAGAAATTCGCTGCTCTGCAAGACGCAGGCGTTAAAACCGTGCGTTCGCTGGCAGACATCGGCAAGGCCCTGGCCGAGCTGACTGGCTGGGCTGTCAAGTAAGCCTCGCGCTTAGCTGACGCTCCACCAAACAAAGGCCACCTTCGGGTGGCCTTTGTCGTTTCCGGGGGTATGTGTTGCCAGACAGGCCCGCGATGGCGTCCTGACGGCAAACGGAGATTTAGATGCAAAAACACGACATGGATATGTCGCGCATCGGATAGTTCGCCCTGTAATAGTGCGTTTGTCAGACAAATTAGTTACGCTAGCCGCCATTTTGCGTTTGCTGCCCACAAGGACGCTGCGCGCTAAACGGGTCGGTCCTATACGGACCGACAGCATTTCCCTCACCCATAAGGGAAATCCCTCTCTAAATTCCGATTCAGTAGTGTGGTATTTCCTTAATGAAAGTGTTGAAAGGCCAGGACATCCTGGCACTCGGCTTCATGACGTTTGCCCTGTTCGTCGGGGCTGGCAACATCATCTTCCCGCCTATCGTCGGTTTGCAGTCCGGGCCTAATGTCTGGATGGCGGCGCTCGGCTTTCTGATCACCGCCGTCGGTCTGCCGGTGATCACCGTTGTCGCGCTGGCCAAGGTCGGTGGTGCCATGGACTCTTTGAGCAGCCCGATCGGCAAAATCGCCGGTGGTGTGCTGGCCGCCGCGTGCTACCTCGCGGTGGGCCCGCTGTTCGCCACCCCGCGGACCGCGACCGTGTCCTTCGAAGTGGGCCTGGCGCCGCTGACCGGCGAAAGCCCGCTGGCGCTGCTGCTCTACAGCTCGGTCTACTTCCTGTTGGTGTTCTTTATCTCGCTGTACCCGGGCCGTCTGCTGGACACCGTGGGCCGTTTCCTCGCGCCACTGAAGATCATCGCACTGGCCGTACTCGGCATCGCCGCGTTCGCCTTGCCGGCGGGTGACATCGGCACCGCCACACCTGAGTACGTTGCGGCACCGTTCTCCCAGGGTTTCATCAATGGTTACCTGACCATGGATACCCTCGGCGCACTGGTGTTCGGCATCGTGATCGTCAACGCCATTCGTTCTCGCGGCGTCGAGTCTCCAGCCCTGATCACGCGTTACGCGATCATCGCCGGGTTGATTGCCGGTGTCGGTCTGGCGCTGGTGTACGTGAGTCTGTTCCGCCTGGGGTCGGGCAGCCATGAAGTGGCTGTCGGTGCTACCAACGGCGCAGCGGTATTGCACGCTTATGTGCAACACACCTTTGGATCCCTCGGCAGCGGTTTCCTCGCAGTGCTGATCTCCCTGGCCTGCCTGGTGACGGCAGTCGGCCTGACCTGTGCTTGCGCCGAATACTTCAGTCGTGTGTTGCCACTGTCCTACAAGACACTGGTGATCATCCTGGCAGCGTTCTCGCTGCTGGTGTCCAACCTGGGCCTGACCAAGCTGATCGCGTTCTCGATCCCGGTACTGACCGCGATTTACCCGCCTTGCATCGTCTTGGTGGCGCTGAGCTTCTGCAAGGATTTCTGGCTGGAGCAAGGTCGCATCGTTGGCCCGGTGATGCTGGTGTCGTTCCTGTTCGGCATGATCGACGCGCTCAAGGGCGCGGGCCTGGCGGACTGGATGCCGACTCAATTGGCACACTTGCCGCTGGCCGAACAAGGTCTGGCGTGGCTGGTGCCATGCGTCTTTACCCTGGTGGTTGCATTTGCCTGCGACCGTTTGCTGGGCAAGCGCAGCGAAGCTTTGGCTTAACGCTTCAAGGCCCGTCACAAGCAGGCCTTGAGCAACAACGGAAATGCCCCGTATCAATCGATACGGGGCATTTTTTATGGGCGAGCGGCGGTGTCTTTTTCTTTGCGCTAACGTCGAAGCACTACCTGTAGGAGCAAGGCTTGTCCGCGATGAGGACATAACATCCGACGGAGTCGTCGACTGACACACCGCCATCGCGGGCAAGCCTTGCTCCTACAGGTTTCAACCTTGTCAACGCCTAACAGGGATACGCATGTCGTTCATCCACACCAATCTGATCCACATTCTTGCCGCGCTCTGGTTTGTCATCTGCTGGGGCGGTTACACCCGTTACGCTATCTGGAAGGGCCGCGATACCGCGTGCCTGGCCAGTGTGCTGCACCTTTACCGCGAAGACTGGATGCGCCGCATGCTGCTGCGCGACAACCGCATCGCTGACGCCAGTGTGGTGGGCAACCTGGAGCGTAACGCCTCGTTCTTCGCTTCGAGCACCTTGATCATCCTTGCCGGTATTCTCACGGTGCTGGGATCCTCCGAGCGGGCGTTGTCGTTGCTGGCGGACATTCCGATGGTTCAGCAGGCTTCCCAAGGCATGTCGGAAATCAAGCTGCTGTGCCTGGCGCTGGTGTTCGTCTACGCCTTCTTCACCTTCAGTTGGTGCATGCGCCAATACAACTTCGCGGCGATCCTGATCGGCTCGGCGCCCATGATCGGTGAGCGCCACGTGTCCGAGCAGGAACGCAAGGCCTTCGCTTCGCGCGCCGCGCGGGTGATCTCGATGGCGGCCAACCAGTTCAACTTCGGTCTGCGCTCCTATTACTTCGGCATGACCATGCTCGCCTGGTTCGTCAGCCCGTGGCTGTTCATGTTGATGAGCGCAGGTGTGGTGCTGGTGTTATATCGCCGGGAGTTTCATTCCGACGTGCTCGACGTAATGGTCTATACCCCTACAGAGGCGCCATTGCCTGAGGCGATCAAAGAGGTAGCCTGATGAGTATCCCGTTCTGGTGCGTGTTTATCAGTGCCTTGCTGATTTTCATCGCCCGCATACCGGTGGCCAAGGCCATGAAAGAGCAGGGGGGTTACAACAATCACCTGCCGCGCGCGCAACAAGTACAGCTCACAGGCTTCGGCGCTCGCGCACTGGCCGCGCATCAGAACAGTTTCGAGGCCTTCCTGTTGTTTGCGGTCGGGGTGTTGATGGCGCACACCACGCAAACGGCGGGGTGGCTGATTGACGGGTTGGCAATCATCTTTGTGATTGCCCGGGTGATCTACTTGTTGTGCTACTGGGCAGACCTGGCCTGGCAACGAAGTCTGGTGTGGTTTGTCGGCTTTGTCTGTTCGTTGCTGCTGATGGTAAGTCCGACTTTTCGCACGGTGTTGCTCTAACGCTTTAGCGGCGAACACAATAAAGCCCGCACTTGGCGGGCTTTATTTTTGCTGCTCTAAAACCGATTAGTTGGTTTTAGGTGCGGCTTGTTCAGCAGCTGTCTTGCTCGAATCTACCTGAGCTTTGGCAGCATCAGCGGCTTCTTTCGCTGCGTCGTTCACTTTATCCTGAGCTTCACCAATTTTTTGCTGGGCTTGTTCAATTTTTTGGGTGGCTTCTTGAGCTTTGTCCTCGGGTTTTTTACCGCAGGCAGCGATGCCGAGGGAAGCGGTCAACATCAAGGCAATAGCTAAAGTCTTACGCATGGGGTGTTTCTCCTGGTGGAAAATATCTACTTGCCCTTTCGAACGCACCACCGTGGGTTAAGTTCCATGTTTCCTACAGATATATAAGATTTATCTTGGGGGAACTTTTTCTTAGTCCCTATGCTGCTATGCAACACCACTAAAAAGAGCCTTTATCGAATGATCGACAACCCCGTTTTCGAGCGAGCGACGCGGTTTTTATCGGCGCTGAGGCATTGCCAGGTGCTCGGGTTACGTGTGCACAGCGCAAGTAATGACGGGCTGACGATCACGTTGCCGTACAGCCCGCAGATCGTCGGTAATCCGCAAACCGGGGTGATTCATGGCGGTGCCATCACCTCGCTGATGGACACCGCGTGCGGCATGGCAACGCTCTGTGTTTTGCCGGAGTTCGAGGTTTGCCCGACCCTGGATCTGCGTATCGACTACATGCATCCGGCCGAGCCGCATAAAGAGGTGCATGGTTTTGCCCAGTGCTACCGGGTGACGACTGACGTGATCTTCACGCGCGGGTTTGCTTACCAGGATGATCCGCAAAAGCCGATCGCCCATGTGGTCGGGACCTTCATGCGCATGGGCAAAGGTGTCAAAGGCACCAAAGGTTTTGGTGGCGTCATCAGTGGTGATACGAAATGACTGATAACTTCAAAGAACAATTGCAGCAGGCTCACGAGCGTGGCGATTACGCCTCGCTGCTGCAGATGATTCCCTACGCCAAGCTGATCGGCGTCGAGTGCTCGCGATTGGGTGACGAACTGCTTTTTCGTTTGCCGGCGAACAAGGACAATATTGGCAACCCTTTGCTGCCAGCAATTCATGGCGGGGTGATTGCCGGGTTCATGGAGCTGGCGGCGGCCCTGCATTTGCTGATCTTCACCGGTTCCCCCGGTGTGCCGAAGATCATCGACTTCTCCCTCGATTATCTGCGTGCCGGGCAGTTTCGTGACACCTACGCCAAATGCCAGGTGTGCCGTCAGGGGCGGCGGGTCGCCAACGTTGCGATAACCGCGTGGCAGAGCACTCAAACCGAGCCGATTGCCACGGCGCGTGCGCATTTCAAGATTGAAGAAACGCCAAGCCCTTGAAATCCTCGGCATAGCCCCCAACTCTGATGACATCCCGCCGTCACCCCTTCAGGGTGCGGCCACTGCCATCCAATCGGAGTTTGATGACCATGAGCGTGGAAACTCAAAAGGAAACCCTGGGCTTCCAGACCGAGGTGAAGCAACTGCTGCACCTGATGATCCATTCGCTGTATTCCAACAAGGAAATTTTCCTTCGCGAACTGATCTCCAACGCCTCCGACGCTGTCGACAAATTACGTTTCGAAGCCCTGTCCAAGCCTGAGTGGCTGGAAGGTGGCGCCGAACTGAAAATCCGCGTGAGCTTCGACAAGGACGCGAAAACCGTCACCCTCGAAGACAACGGTATCGGCATGAGCCGTGACGATGTCGTGACCCACCTGGGTACCATCGCCAAATCCGGCACTGCCGATTTCATGAAACACCTGTCCGGCGATCAGAAGAAAGACTCGCACCTGATCGGCCAGTTCGGCGTGGGTTTCTACTCGGCATTCATTGTTGCCGATAAAGTTGACGTATACAGCCGCCGTGCCGGTCTCGCTGCCAGCGAAGGCGTGCACTGGTCGTCCAAGGGTGAAGGCGAATTCGACGTCGCCACCATCGACAAGGAAGACCGTGGTACTCGCATCGTCCTGCATCTGAAGTCCGCTGAAGACGAGTTCGCCGATGGCTGGCGTCTGCGCAACATCATCAAGAAGTACTCCGATCACATCGCTTTGCCGATCGAGCTGCCGAAAGAAGTGGCAGCCGCCGAAGGCGAAGAGAAGCCAGCCGTTGAATGGGAAACCGTCAACCGCGCCAGTGCTCTTTGGACCCGTCCGCGTACCGAAGTCAAAGACGAGGAATACCAGGAGTTCTACAAACACATCGCTCACGATTTCGAGAACCCGCTGAGCTGGAGCCACAACAAGGTCGAAGGCAAGCTGGAGTACAACTCGCTGCTTTACGTGCCGGCCCGTGCTCCGTTCGACCTGTATCAGCGTGAAGCACCACGCGGCCTGAAGCTGTACGTGCAGCGCGTGTTCGTCATGGACCAGGCTGAATCGTTCCTGCCGCTGTACCTGCGTTTCATCAAAGGTGTGGTCGACTCTAACGACCTGTCGCTGAACGTCTCGCGGGAAATTCTGCAGAAAGACCCGATCATCGATTCGATGAAGTCGGCGCTGACCAAGCGCGTTCTGGACATGCTGGAAAAACTGGCGAAGAACGAGCCTGAGCAATACAAGGGCTTCTGGAAAAACTTCGGTCAGGTCATGAAAGAAGGCCCGGCTGAAGATTTCGCCAACAAAGAGAAAATCGCTGGCCTGCTGCGCTTCGCCTCCACCCAGGGTGAAGAGGGCGAGCAAGTAGTCTCGCTGACCGAATACCTGGCTCGCGCCAAGGAAGGTCAGGACAAGATCTACTACCTGACCGGTGAAACTTATGCACAGGTCAAGAACAGCCCGCACCTGGAAGTCTTCCGCAAGAAAGGCATCGAAGTGCTGCTGCTGACCGACCGTATCGACGAGTGGCTGATGAGCTACCTCAGCGATTTCGACGGCAAGAGCTTTGTCGACGTGGCGCGCGGTGACCTGGACCTGGGCAACCTGGACTCGGCAGAGGACAAGAAAGCCGCAGAAGAAGTCGCCAAGAGCAAGGAAGGCCTGGTTGAGCGGATCAAGACTGCGCTGGGTGAAACCGTCAGCGAAGTGCGGGTTTCCCACCGTCTGACCGATTCTCCGGCGATTCTGGCGATCGGTGAGCAGGACCTTGGCCTGCAAATGCGTCAGATCCTCGAAGCCAGCGGTCAGAAGGTTCCGGATTCCAAGCCGATCTTCGAATTCAACCCGGCTCACCCGCTGATCGAAAAACTCGACGGTGAGCAGAGCGAAGAGCGTTTTGGCGACCTGTCGCACATCCTCTTCGATCAGGCAGCCCTGGCTGCCGGCGACAGCTTGAAAGACCCGGCCGCCTATGTGCGCCGTCTGAACAAGCTGCTGGTTGAACTGTCGGTTTAACTGAGTTGTAGAAAAACCCGCTTCGGCGGGTTTTTTCATTCTGGCGTTTCTTTACGGGAGTGAGTCATGAGCCAGGTTACTGTGCGTTCCGTGGTCTATCAGATTGAGGGGCAGTCTTACGAAGGTCGTCTGGCGTTCGACGCCGGCCACACAGGCCCACGTCCGGGCTTGCTGATGGCGCCGAACTGGATGGGTGTCAGCGCCGGGGCCGAGAAGATTGCCCAGGAGGTCGCAGCCAAAGGTTATGTAGTGTTGATTGCTGACCTGTATGGGCAGTCGATTCGCCCACAGAATGGCGACGAGGCGGGCGCGGCGATGATGCCGCTGAAGAATGATCGTGCGTTGTTGCGCAAGCGCATGCAGGCGGCATTTGCTGCCTTGCAGAGCCAGGGTGAAGCGGCGGTCGATACTTCGAAACTGGCAGCGTTCGGTTTCTGCTTCGGCGGTTGCTGTGCTCTGGAGCTGGCCCGTACCGGCGCGCCGCTCAAGGCTGCCGTGTCGTTCCACGGTACGCTGGATACGCCGAACCCTGCCGATGCGAAAAACATCAAGGGCTCGGTGCTGGTGTTGCACGGTGCATCCGATCCATTGGTGGCGAAAGAGCAACTGCCGGCCTTCGAAGCTGAAATGAATGCTGCAGGCGTGGATTGGCAATTGCTCAGCTACGGCGGCGCGGTGCATTCCTTTACCGATCCGCACGCCAATGTGCCGGGCACGATGATGTACGACGCCAAGACCGCCAAGCGGGCCTTTGTGTCGATGCACAACTTGCTGGATGAAGTGTTCAACGGCTGACGCCCCAGTGATCGTTCCCACGCCCCGCGTGGGAATGCCTCAATGGACGCTCCGCGTCCGCTCTTGAATGTGGGAACGATCAGTTACAGAGGTGTCGGTGGGGCTGGTTTTGTAGGCAACTCGATCCGCTCACTCTCGCCCGGTACGGTTGGCCAATCACCGGCCGCCCAGCGTCGGCGGGCCTCATCGATCACCGCGGGATTGCTGGCGACGAAGTTCCAGTTGATCCGGCGCGGCCCGTCCATGGGTGCGCCGCCAAACAGCATGACGTGGCAATCGCTTTCGGCGAACAGGTCCATTTCTTCCCCGGCAGGCAGCACCACCAGGGAGTGCGGTTCAATCGGCTCGCCATTGAGTTGGGCTTCACCGTCCAGCACGTAAAGGGCGCGTTCTTCATGCTCGGTGGGGATCAGCAAGGTCGTCGCCGTTTTCAGCTCAAGCTCTGCGTACAGCGTAGGGGAAAGCACCGGCACCGGTGACTCCAGGCAAAAGCCTTTGCCGGCAATCATCCTGATCTTCACCCCGAGGTTATCGCTGACCGGCAGGCTGGCGGCCGGGTGATGGCTGTAATGGCCGGGACCTTGTTCGTGCTCTTTGGGGGAGGCCAGCCAGATTTGCAGGCCGTGCATCTTGAAGTCGGTATTCCACAAGGCTTTCGGTGTACGTTCGACGTGAGCAATCGCACTGCCTGCGGTCATCCAGCTGACGTCGCCCGGTTTCACGATCTGGTCAGAGCCCAGGCTGTCCTTGTGCTGGAGCTCGCCTTCGAACAGGTAGGTGAGGGTGGACAGGCCGATGTGCGGATGCTGGCGGATGTTCATGCCCTTGCCGGCCGGGTAGCGGGTTTCAAGCATGTGATCGAAAAACACGAAAGGCCCGACGCTGCGGCATTGGGCCGACGGCAGCGGGCGCAGGATCGGTTGGCCTTCGACATCTTCGGTGCGTGGGCGGATCACGAGCGGGCTGTTCATGGTGCATTCCAGGCTGTACGAGTGATGCCGCTGAGCATAACCCGCACCGCCTGTGTTTGCCGCTATTGGCTGAAGGCGCCTTCAGACAGGTGAGTCTCGATAGTCACTTCGCTGGTGGTCATCAGCTTGTGCACCGGGCAGCGGTCGGCCACTCGATGCAACTCTTCACGCTGGGCGTCGGTGAGTACGCCTTTGAGGGTCAGTTTGACGTGCAGGGCGTATTTGCCTTTCTGCTCCTGGCTGTTGTCGCGCTTGACCTCGACCGTGACGCCGGTCAGCGGGATTTCCTTCTTCTGTGCATAGAGCTTGAGGGTCAGTGCCTTGCAGGCGCCCAGCGCTGCGTCGAAGTAATCGTGGGGCTCTGGTGCGGAACCTTCGCCGCCGGAGGCTTTGGGCACATCGGCGAAGAGTTGATGGTCGTCGATCTGGATGCTGTGACGAAAACCTTCGCTGGATTCGGTATTGACGGTAATGGTCATGACAAACCTCATGGGCAGTAAGAAAGAGTGTGCGTCAGGAAAAGACCTTGCAGTTATAGAGCATCTGGCGATTCAGGTGTTCCACTGGCTTATCGATCGCCCAATAAAAAACGCCCCGAACCAGTCGGGGCGTTTTCATGTGCAGCGAAGCAGCGGGGGCGTTATTTGCCCTGCCAGCGCTTCAGGACCAGAGTGGCGTTGGTGCCGCCGAAGCCGAAGCTGTTGCTCATCACGGTGTTGATGGTGGCGTCTTCGCGAGTCTTGGTCAGGATTGGCATATCAGCCACTTCCGGATCCAGTTCTTCGATGTTGGCAGAACCTGCCATGAAGTTGCCTTCCATCATCAGCATGCAGTAGATCGCTTCGTGAACGCCGGCGGCGCCCAGGGAGTGACCCGACAGGCTCTTGGTGGAGCTGATGGCTGGAGCCTTGTCGCCGAAGACTTCACGCACGCCTTTCATTTCCGCGACGTCGCCGACCGGAGTCGAAGTGCCGTGGGTGTTCAGGTAGTCGATCGGCGTGTCGACGGTGGACATGGCCATCTGCATGCAGCGGATGGCGCCTTCGCCGCTTGGAGCGACCATGTCGTAGCCGTCGGAAGTCGCGCCGTAGCCGACGATTTCCGCGTAGATCTTCGCGCCGCGGGCCAGAGCGTGTTCCAGCTCTTCGACCACGACCATGCCGCCACCGCCGGCGATGACAAAACCGTCACGCTTGGCGTCGTAGGCACGGGAAGCTTTTTCCGGTGTCTCGTTGTACTGGCTGGACAGTGCGCCCATGGCGTCGAACAGGAACGATTGGCTCCAATGCTCTTCTTCACCGCCGCCGGCGAACACGACGTCCTGCTTGCCCATCTGGATCTGTTCCATGGCGTTGCCGATGCAGTGAGCACTGGTGGCGCAGGCAGAAGCGATGGAGTAGTTCAGGCCCTTGATCTTGAATGGAGTGGCCAGGCAAGCGGAAACCGTGCTGCTCATGGTCCGCGTTACGCGGTATGGGCCGACGCGCTTGACGCCTTTTTCGCGCAGGATATCCAGCGCTTCCATCTGGTTCAGGGTCGATGCGCCACCGGAACCGGCGATCAGGCCGGTGCGCGGGTTGGAAACCTGCTCTTCGGTCAGGCCGGAGTCAGCAATGGCGTCTTTCATGGCCAGGTAGGCGTAAGCCGCCGCGTGGCCGACGAAGCGATAGATCTTGCGATCGATCAACTCTTCGAGTGGCAGGTCAATGGAGCCGGAAACCTGGCTACGCAGACCCATTTCGGCATATTCCGGGTTGAACCGGATGCCAGGGCGGCTTGCACGCAGGTTAGCGGAGACGGTCTCTTTGTCATTGCCCAGGCACGAAACGATGCCCAGACCAGTGATAACGACGCGGCGCATGCGGATAACCCTTAGAAGTTGTCAGTGGATGTGAATACGCCGACCCGAAGGCCTTCGGCGGTGTAGATCTCGCGGCCGTCGACGCTGACCGAACCATCGGCGATGGCCAGGTTCAGCTTGCCCTTCAGGACGCGTTTGATCTGAATGTTGTAAGTGACTTTTTTAGCGGTCGGCAGAACCTGGCCAAAGAATTTCACTTCGCCCGAACCCAGGGCGCGGCCGCGGCCCGGCAGGCCTTGCCAGCCGAGGAAGAAACCGACCAGCTGCCACATGGCATCGAGGCCCAGGCAGCCTGGCATCACCGGGTCACCTTCGAAGTGGCAGGCGAAGAACCACAGGTCCGGAGTGATATCCAGCTCGGCGACCAATTCACCTTTGCCGTACTTGCCACCCTCTTCGCTGATATGAGTGATGCGATCCACCATCAGCATGTTCGGGGCGGGCAGTTGCGCGTTACCAGGGCCGAACAGCTCACCGCGACTGCAGCGCAGCAGGTCTTCCCGGGTAAAGGCGTTTTGTTTGGTCATGCGAGCTCCTCAATAGTCCCATGCGGCAGGTGGGGCAAATCTTCCCGGCCGATCGAAGCGTTCATGCTTCGAACCGGCAGCCTACTCATAGACTATTGCGTTGTGGTGAAAGTCACAGCACAAGGGACATGAATGTACACTTGTGCACTGAAATTATTTTTCAAGCCCGATTCCGAGCTGTCAAGGTGCCTAAGACTGCCGCACTTTCGCCTTTCACGCCAGTCGCAGATGGAGGATCACTCCCCACTACCGTACCCAACGTTGCAGAATTTGCTGCAGATCAGCGCGTTTGAAAGGTTTGGCCAGATAATCGTTCATCCCCGCCGACAGGCAGGCCTCGCGGTCACCCTGCAGCGCGTTGGCGGTCAGGGCGATAATGGGCAGGTCCGTGCAGCCGGGCAATTGACGGATCTGCCGGGTGGCTTCGTAACCATCGATAACCGGTAGCCGGCAATCCATCAGAATCGCCTCGAAAATCAGGCTCTCGGCACTGCGTACCGCCTGTGCTCCATCGGTGGCGACGCTGACAGTAAAGCCCAGGCTGCGCAGCATAGCTTTGATGACGGTCTGATTCACCGGATTGTCTTCCACCAGCAGCACATTGCGCCCCTCGCCGTGGTCGATGCCGGCAGGCGTGCGCGGTGCCAGAGCCGGTGGTGTCTGCCTGGACCGCGCCAGCGGAATTTCCAGGGTGAATACCGAGCCTCGGCTTTCCTCGCTCTGGGCACGTAGTGTGCCGCCCATCCGCTCGGCCAGCGTGCGCGCAATCGGCAGGCCCAGGCCGGTGCCGCCGTAACGTCGGGAGATCGAGCTGTCAGCCTGCTGGAAGGCGTTGAACATCAGCTCGAGGCTTTCGGCCGAAATGCCAATCCCGCTATCGCGCACGGTGCAGGTGAACCACAGCAGTTCGTGGTCCAGCGATTGCCACTGCGGCTCGATCGTTACCCGGCCTTTCTCGGTGAACTTCAAGGCATTGCCGATCAGGTTGACCAGGATCTGCCGGATCCGCGTCGGGTCGCCCTGTACCTGCAAGGCTTGCATGTCGTCCGGAATCTGCAGCTCCAGGCTCAGGCCGCGTTGCATCGCGCTGTGCTGGAAAGCCTGGGCGCAGCTGTTGATCAGCTCGGCGAGGTTGAACGGGATGTGCTCCAGCTCCAGGGCCGAGCGTTCGATGCGCGAGAAGTCGAGAATGTCGTTGATGACCTTGAGCAAGTGCTCGGTAGACTCCGACGCCAGCGCGGCGTACTCGATCTGCTCCTCGGTCATGTTGGTGGTTTCGAGCAGTTGCAGCATGCCCAGCACACCATTCATCGGTGTGCGCAATTCATGGCTCATCATCGCCAGGAAGTCGGACTTGGCGCTGTTGGCCTTTTCCGCTTCTTCGCGGGTCTGGATCAGTTGCGCCATGGCCTGATGCTGCTCGCGGCTGGCGAGCTCAAGGCCATCGGCGAGGTTGTTGATGTGGCGCGACAGGTCGCCCAGTTCTGAATCGTCGACGATCGGCAGCGGCTTTTTGTAGTCGCCTTGCTGAATCGCTTTCACCGCATTGCCCATGGCGCTGATGGGCTCCGACAGGCTGGCGGCCAGGCGCCGCGCCAGCAGGAAGGTAAAGAGCAGGGCAAACAGTGCGAGGATCGCGGCCTTGAGCAGGATCTCCTGTTGCCGCTGGCTGAAGGCATCGTTGGACATGCCGACGACGACGCGCCCCAGATAGTCTTCGGAAGGACCGATTGCCGGTGGTGGCCCCTGCAGGAAATCGTCGCTGAGCCTGATCCGTTGCAAGCGTACCGGTGCTTGAAACACTTCGATCTGTTGCGAGCGTTGGCGGTTTTCCGAGGGCTGCTCGACGTGCACCAAGACCTTGTTGGCGTTGTCCTGCACCTCGAGAAAACGCACGTGCGGCGTTGTCAGCGAGGCTTTCATCAGGCTTTCGAGCACCTCATTGTTGCCGGAGATCACCCCGTAT
Organism: Pseudomonas sp. GW822-FHT04C11; assembly: GCF_058800905.1. NCBI lineage: Bacteria > Pseudomonadati > Pseudomonadota > Gammaproteobacteria > Pseudomonadales > Pseudomonadaceae > Pseudomonas > Pseudomonas sp. GW822-FHT04C11. Next base: position 214,575 of record NZ_JBXAMS010000009.1, read on the forward strand.
TCGGTGGCCGGGGCCAGTTGATTGGCGATCAGTTGGCCGGTGTGGTTGAGCTCCTGGCGTAAATCCTGGATTCGCACGACGGTAAAGAAGCTGATCAGCAGCAACGTCAGCAGCAGCGCCGGGCCGAGGCTGATGATCTGGGTGCGGGTATTGATGCCCCAATGGCGACGCAGGTTCATGGGCGGTTTTCTCCTTCGGCCAACTGTGTTGCAACAGCCGTGGGGTCAATTTGTTCTATGCCTAAGGAACGAGCGACTTGCGGGTTACTTAATACCTTGAAGCGCTGCGGATAGAGGGTGCGCGGCCAGCTGGCCGGTGGACGGTCAAGCACGTTATCCAGAACGGCCAGCCAATCGCCCTGATCGCTGTAGGTGCTGGCCAGGCTGCCGGCCTTGACGAACCCGGCGTTGGGGCCGATCAACGCAAGTTGTCGGGCATAGCTGCTGAGCAGCAGATTCTTGGCGGTTTTCGGGTTGTACAGGTCCGGATCGTCGAGCCCCAACAGTACGTCGCTGTTCTTCAACAGGGTTTGCAGAGGCCGGCTGTCATTGGTGTTGTCCCAACGTTCGGCGACGATCTCCAGCCCCAGCCGGTGCGCGGCGTGGTGCAGTTCCTTGAGCAGAAATTCGCTGTTCGTCCCGTACAGCACGCCGACCCGTCGGACTTGCGGCAACAGGGCCTGGATCAGGTGAAGTTGGCGGCCCGGCGGTGGATCACTCCATAGCAGGCTCAGGTGCAGGGGCAGGGCATTACCCAGGCGCTGATGGGCTTGCAGGCGGCTGATGCGCAGCACCAGCGTCGCCGGCCCTTCGCTGTCTTGCAGGCGCCAGTCGAGGCTCGGCAGGTCAAGCAGGATCAGTCGGGTCGCGGCGGGTAGCCGGGACGGCGCGGGGAGGTCGGCAACGCGTGCGAAGCGCACCGTGTCTTCGGGGCGCTGCTCGGCCAGGGCGCGGGTAAAGGCCTGCACGCCAGGACTGTCCTCGGCGCCGGTCAGCAACACGTCGGCAGCACGCACGGGCAAACTGCCCAGGCAGACAAGCAACAGTCCCCAAACCCAAGGCCGGCGGCTTCGGGGGGAGCGGGTACGTGTCTGGTTGAGGGCCATGTCAGAACTCTAACTCGGCGCTGAAGTAGAGCGCATGGCGCGAGTCGTAGTTGTTGTCGACGAAGGTGGTCGGCTGGCTGTCGAGGCGTTGTTGCAGGATACCGGCCAGTTCGAGATTGGCCTTGCCCAGCGCAATACGTTTGGCGATGCGCGTGTCGATACGTTCGAAGCGGTAGCCATTCAGTGCGTCGTCGCCATAGTAGAACAGTGCACTGTTCCAGCCATTGCCCCAATCGCGTAGCCAACCGGCAGAGCCGCTGTTGCGTGCGCTGAACTGTTCGTCCAGAGGGTTACTGGCCGTGGCATCGACATAGGCGTAGGTCAGGCGCAGCCGGTCAGCGGTGCTGACACGCCAGTCAAGCTGGGTTTCCGCGCCGCTGAAGCGCGAGGCATTGCTGTTGCTGGCAATGTACTGATTGTTGCGCAGCGGCTCGCTGATCATGTCGGTGATTTCGTCGTAGAACAGTTTCACGTCGACGTTCAGCCCAAGGTCAGCGAAGAAGCCGTTATACCCCAGTTCCCGCGAACGCATGTGTTCTTGAGCGAGGTTGCCGGGACCTCGGGTCTTGACGAAGTAACGGGCACTGGACTGACCGTAGGCACCGGGGCTGAGGTTGGTCACCTGATAGCTCCAGTTGACGTTGTTCTCGAACATGTCGGGCGAGCGGATGGCCTCCGAATACACCGCGCGCAGGCCGTGGCGCGGGTTGATCAGGTAATTGATTGCCACGCGTGGGGTTAGCGAGTCGCCGACCAATTCGGTTTTTTCGTACATCGCACCGCCTTGCAACAGCCAGTGCTCGCTGGCGCGCCACTCCAGTTGGCCGAACAACCGCCAGATAGAGTCGTCGAGAGTGCCATTGAAGTACGTTTCGGAGTCGGCCCGGTCGTATCGATAGTTCATGCCGCTGACCAGTCGCAGACTGTCGGACAGGCTCAGGGTGTCCTGCAATTCCAGGTCGTAGCGAGACTCGCGGGCGCTCTGGTCGATGTCACCGCAGACGGTGCGGTTGGCGCCACCTTTCCATTGATCGAGCACCTGGTTGGCCAGTGCCTGCTCGGTTGGCGTGCCGTGCGGTGCACCGGTGCCGGTATAGCTTTCCATGTGCCGCGCCAGGCGCTCGGCATAGTTGGGATCGAGCTGCCAGAGTTGGGTGAGCTGCGGGCTGAACGACACTTCGGCGTCGCAGGCGCGCCAGACCTGTTGGCGATCCCAGTGCTGCGCCGAACCCTGGACGTAAAGGCTGTGATCCGGGTTGAGCTCCAGGTTCCAGCGCAACGAACCGGCGTAATCCTTGGCGATCACGTCAGAGTTGTCGCCCGCCGAGGTAATCCCGGAAAACACCGGGCGGTAGGTATAAGGCCGCTGGTTGGTGCCGTCTTTGGCATTCAGTTGCCAATCGATGCTTTGCTGCTCATTGAGCGTCTGGCTGACGGCCAGGTTGACGCGGTTCAAGCGGCGACTGTCGCGGTAGTCTGCTCCCAGGCGGTTCGAGTCGAAACCATGGTCTTCCTGGCCGGACAGCGACAAGCGCAGGTCGCCGGTTTCCCAGCCAGTGCCCTGGCTGGCGTACCAGTCGTTGATCCCACGTTCACCGCGAGTGACTTTCAGCCGCGTGCCATGGCTGTTGGCCGGTGCGCGGGTGATGATGTTGACCACCGCCATCAGCGCGTTGGCGCCATAGCTGACGGTGTTCGGGCCACGGAACACCTCGATGCGCTCGATGTCTTCCATGGCCACCGGAATGTCACTCCAGTCCACGGTCGCCAGACCTGCGCGGTACACCGAACGGCCGTCGATCAACACTTGCATGCGTCGCGCTTCGCTGGCGTTGGTGCCGTGATAGTTCACTGCAGCCTGGTTGCCGCTGACGTTACCGACCATCATCCCCGGCACCAGCCGCAGCAATTCGCTGATGTCGCGGGCACCGCTGGCCTTGATCAGTTCGCTGTCGATTACCGTCATGCTTCCGGGCACGGCGGCCGCCGACTGTTTGAGTCGGGTGGCAGTCAATACCTGGGGCAGCGCGGTGTTGTCGAGAAACAGGTCATCGGCCAACAACGGGTCGCTGAGCATCAGCGCCAGAACCAGCGAGGAGCGAAGGTGAGGAGGGCCAACAGACACGGTACAGCCTTGATCGCAGTTGATTGCCGCGCATGTTAACCGAGCTGTTCGAGTTTTCCAGTCACGTTACCGGCATTTTCCCAGGTTTTGGAGGTCTGCTTCCTACAAGTGCCGCTAATTGATAGAGGGGCTGGCCGACGCTGGACCGCCCCGTATAATGCGGCTATCGCCACTGGTATGGATTAACGGATTGCATATGACTGAACAGCGCCCGATTGCGGTCCTGGGAGGCGGAAGTTTTGGTACCGCCGTGGCTAATTTGTTGGCCGAGAACGGTCATCAGGTCCGGCAGTGGATGCGCGACCCTGAACAGGCCGAGGCCATTCGGGTCAACCGCGAGAATCCACGCTACCTCAAGGGCATCAAGGTTCACCCTGCGGTGGAGCCGGTCACCGACTTGCTTGCTACCCTCAATGAGTGCGACCTGTGTTTCGTCGCACTGCCTTCAAACGCCCTGCGTTCGGTGCTCGCACCCTATGCCGAGCGTCTGAGCGGCAAGCTGCTGGTGAGCCTGACCAAAGGCATCGAGGCCCACACCTTCAAGCTGATGAGCGAAATCCTTCAGGAAATCGCTCCGCAAGCGCGCATCGGCGTGTTGTCCGGGCCGAACCTGGCCCGTGAAGTGGCCGAACACGCGCTGACCGCCACAGTGGTCGCCAGTGAAGACGAAGAACTCTGCCAGCGGGTTCAGGCGGCATTGCACGGTCGGACCTTTCGCGTATACGCCAGTGCCGACCGTTATGGTGTGGAATTGGGCGGGGCACTGAAAAACGTCTACGCGATCATCGCCGGCATGGCGGTGGCGTTGGGCATGGGTGAAAACACCAAGAGCATGCTGATCACCCGGGCATTGGCGGAAATGACCCGCTTTGCGGTGAATCAGGGAGCCAACCCGATGACGTTCCTGGGGCTGGCCGGGGTGGGCGATTTGATCGTCACCTGTTCGTCACCGAAAAGCCGCAACTATCAGGTCGGTTTTGCCCTTGGCCAGGGCATGAGCCTGGAAGAGGCGGTGGCGAGTCTTGGTGAAGTCGCCGAAGGCGTCAACACCCTCAAGGTACTCAAGGCCAAGGCCCAGGAAGTCGGGGTTTACATGCCATTGGTCGCCGGTTTGCATGCGATCCTGTTTGAAGGACGCACGCTCAACCAGGTGATTGAGCTGTTGATGCGCGGCGAGCCGAAAACCGATGTCGATTTTATCTCCACCAGCGGTTTCAACTGAGTCCCCCATTTACAGGGGCAGGGAGCGAGACATGAACGATCCAAAAGTAGCAGCCAAGTACGAATCCATCCTGCTGCGCGTGCTGTGGATGCTGGTGTATGTGCTGGTCTGGCAAGTCGCGCAATTGATCCTCGGCGCCGTGGTGCTGGTGCAGCTCATCTATCGGTTGATCTACGGTGCACCGAACGCCGGCCTGATGAACTTCGGTGACAGCCTCAGCCAGTTCCTGGCGCAGATCGGCCGCTTCGGCAGTTTTCACAGTGACCAGAAACCTTGGCCATTCGCCGATTGGCCGACACCGCGTGCACCGGAAGGCGAGGCCCCGCACGCTGTCCCGCCAGCGCCGCATCCGGCCCGTGATGAGGAGCCAAAGCTATGAAACTCTGGGTGTTGCGCCACGGTGAAGCCGAGTCTCACGCCCGGAGCGATGCTGAGCGGGAGTTGACTGCACATGGCCGCGAAGAAGTGCTGCGCAGTGCCGCGCAACTGATCGGCCAGCCGATTCAGGCGATCATCGCCAGCCCGTACATGCGGGCGCAGCAGACTGCGCAACTGGTGCGTGAGGTGTTGGGTTTTGAGCCGGAGATCCGCACCGAGACCTGGCTGGCGCCAGACAGCAATCCGTTGACCGTCGTCGATCGGCTCGACACGGAGGATAACGTCCTGCTGGTCAGCCATAACCCGCTGGTGGGGAGTTTGATCGGCTACTTGCAGCACGGTCATTTGCGTGCGCCGCAGCCGATGAGCACGGCCAGCCTGGCTGAGCTTGAAGCTGATTTGCCGTTGGCTGGGGGCATGACGCTCAATAGTGTCAAGAACCCGTAATCCGGGTTTTGTGGGAGCGTGGCTTGCCCGCGATGGCATCAACACCGCATACCTGATGCACCGCGGTGTCTGCATCGCGGGCAAGCCACGCTCCCACAGGTAAGGAGTCGCTCTTGATTTTCTGTATGAAATAGCCAACCAAGCAATTGCTTGGTTGGACTACGCTTGCCGCCATACCGAACAAAAAGGAGCGCATCGCATGTCCGCCGCTTTTCGTTTGCCGCTGCAAGTGTTCTACGAGCGTGAAGCTCGCCATCCCCGCCAGCGCTTTCTGGTACAGCCGATGGGCGGTGGTCAGGTCGAGACGCTGACCTGGGCCGACGTCGGCCATCAGGCGCGGTGCGCCGCTCACTGGCTACGCGCCCGGGAGTTGCCTCAAGGCAGCCACATTGCGCTGATCTCAAAAAACTGTGCGCACTGGATCATTGCCGACCTGGCGATCTGGATGGCCGGGCATGTCTCCGTTCCGTTGTACCCCAACCTCACTGCCGATTCGGTGGCCCAGGTGCTCGAACATTCCGAAGCCGCGCTGGCGTTCATCGGCAAACTGGACGATTGGCCGGGCATGTCCAGAGGCGTCAGCGCCGATCTGCCGACCATCAGCCTGCCGTTGTGTCCAGCGGGTGACTTTGATTTCAGTTGGGCCGACCTGCAACGCAGCTCACCGATACAGGACGACCCAACGCCCGACGCCGACCAGTTGGCGACCATCATCTACACCTCCGGCACTACCGGCTTGCCCAAAGGCGTGATGCACAGCTTCGGCAACTTGGGCTTCGCCACGACTCACGGTACGCAGTTGTTTGGCCTCAATGAGTCGGACCGGTTGCTGTCGTACCTGCCGCTGTGCCACGTCGCCGAACGGATGTTTGTCGAGCTGGCGTCGATCTATACCGGGCAAACGGTATTTTTTGCTGAAAGCCTCGACACGTTTCTCAGCGATTTGCAGCGTGCGCGGCCCACGGCGCTGTTCGGCGTGCCGCGCATCTGGAGCAAATTCCAGATGGGTGTGTACAGCAAAATTCCGGCAAAACGCCTGGATTTCCTCCTTGGCTTGCCGATCATCGGTAAGCGGGTCGGGCACAAGGTGCTTTCAGGACTGGGGCTGGATGCCTTGCGCATAGCCTTGTCGGGCGCCGCGCCAGTGCCGCAAGCCTTGCTGCACTGGTACCAGCGCCTTGGACTGGAGGTGCTTGAGGTCTATGGCATGACCGAAAATTGCGGCTATTCGCATATTTGCCTGCCGGGCCAGAACAAGCCTGGCTGGATCGGCAAGCCGTGTCCGGAGGTGGAGGTGCGGATCGAGGACTCGGGCGAGGTGCTGGTACGCAGTGGTGCGACCATGCTCGGCTATTTCAAGGAACCGCAGAAAACCGCCGAGACGATCACCAGGGACGGCTTTCTGCGCACCGGTGACAAGGGCGAGCAAGACGCCGAAGGCAACTTGCGCCTGACCGGGCGGCTCAAGGAAATCTTCAAGACCAGCAAGGGCAAGTACGTCGCACCGGCGCCGATTGAAAACCGTCTGGCGGTACATTCACGCATCGAGCAGGTGTGTGTGGTCGGTGACGGTCTGAGTGCGCCACTTGGGTTGTGCGTGCTCTCGGCTGTGGGTTTGCAGGACGCCGCCAGCGTGGCGCGCAATGCCTTGCAGTCGAGCCTGGAAAGCTTGCTCGACGAGGTCAACGGTGCCCTTGATAAACACGAACGCCTGCGCCAACTGGTGGTGGTCAAAGACAGCTGGGCGGTGGAAAACGGCTTTCTCACGCCGACACTGAAGATCAAGCGCAACGTGATCGAGGCCGTGTATGGCGCACGGTTTGAGGAATGGAGTGCGCGCAGCGAAGCCGTGCTGTGGCAGGATTGACCTGAAATAAAACCAACGAAGGATGCAGTGATGACTCTGTGGCGTACCGCTCCCAACATTGAACAGCTGAACTCGATTCAGAAAAACACCATCGGCGAAGTGCTGGATATACGCTTCGAGGCGTTTGATGACGAGTCGCTGACCGCCAGCATGGTCATCGACCATCGCACCCACCAGCCCTACGGTTTGCTGCATGGCGGCGCCTCGGTGGTACTGGCCGAAACCGTCGGTTCCGCGGCCAGCTTCCTGTGCATCGACGCCAGCAAATTCTATTGCGTGGGCCTGGAAATCAACGCCAACCACTTGCGCGGCTTGCGCAGCGGTCGGGTAACGGCGGTGGCCAAACCGATCCACATCGGCCGCACCACACACGTCTGGGATATTCGCTTGAGCAGCGATGAAGGCAAGGCCAGCTGTGTGTCGCGGTTGACCATGGCAGTAGTGCCGCTGGGTGAAACACCGCCGGCTCGTTGATTTTTGAGCGAGTAAGACTCGGTGATGAGAGGGTTTACTGTGGCGAGGGAGCTTGCTCCCGCTCGGCGGCGCAGCCGTCGTAAACCTGATTGACGCGGAGTGTCTGTCGATATGCGAGCACAGGTTTTGGGGCCGCTGCGCACCCCAGCGGGAGCAAGCTCCCTCGCCACAACAGCTCGCACGGGGCTGAATTGCCCATAGCCTTGGCCTGACTGTCATCATTCCTGGCAGTTACGGTCATTGCTGTGGGCTTGCGTCTTACGGACAATCAACACCTGATTTCGTTTATGGACGCGCCGTTATGTCGCAGCAGATTTTTTTCGCCCATGCCAATGGCTTTCCTTCAGGCACCTACGGCAAGTTGTTTGCCGCGCTGGCGCCGGAGTACCAAGTCGCGCATCTGCAGCAGCACGCCCATGACCCGCGGTTCCCGGCCGACGATAACTGGCACAACCTGGTGGACGAGCTGATCCATCATCTGAAACAGCAACCCGAGCCGGTGTGGGGCGTTGGCCATTCCTTTGGTGGCGTCTTGCACCTGCACGCGGCCTTACGTTGCCCAGAGCTGTATCGTGGCGTGGTGATGCTGGATTCACCGGTGCTGACCCGCCCCGATCAATGGGTTATCCGCGCCGCCAAGCGTTTTGGCTTTATCGACCGCTTGACCCCGGCTGGTCGCACGTTGGGGCGTCGCGAGGAGTTCGCCGATCTGGAATCGGCGCGCAGCTATTTCGCCGGTAAAACCCTGTTCCGCGGTTTCGATCCGGACTGCCTCGATGCGTATTTGCAACACGGCCTGCACCAGGTTGGTGATCGCCTGCGTTTGCGCTTTGATCCGGCCACCGAGATCAGCATCTATCGTGGCGTTCCGCACACCAGTCCAGGTCGTCCTCGCCAGTTGAAAGTACCGCTGGCGGTGGTTCGTGGCCGGCAGAGCCGGGTGGTCATGCGCCATCACGCCAGCTTCGTCGGCCGTATGCCGCAAGGTGAGTCGCTGACCATGCCCGGTGGCCACATGTTTCCCCTTGAGCGCCCGCAAGACACCGCGACGTTGCTGAAAAACCTGTTCAGCCGGTGGGAAGGGCGCAACGAGCGGAGTTGCGCATGAGCAGCGTCGAAGAAGTCCGCCTGAGCCTGCCGCACATCGAGTTGGCCGCGCACCTGTTCGGCCCGGAAGACGGTCTGCCGGTGATTGCCTTGCACGGTTGGCTCGACAACGCCAACAGCTTTTCGCGCCTGGCGCCGAAGCTTGAAGGGCTGCGCATTGTCGCGCTGGACATGGCCGGCCACGGGCATTCCGGGCATCGGCCATTGGGTGCCGGTTATGCGCTGTGGGATTATGCTCACGACGTGTTGCGAGTCGCCGAACAGTTGGGCTGGAAGCGGTTTGCGCTGCTTGGCCATTCCTTGGGTGCAATCGTTTCGGTGGTGCTCGCCGGTGCCTTGCCCGAGCGCGTGACGCACCTGGCGCTGATCGACGGGGTGATTCCGCCCACTGCCGCTCACGATAACGCCGCCGAACGCATGGGCATGGCCCTGCAAGCGCAGCTGGATCTGCAAGAAAAGCGCAAACCGGTCTACCACACCCTGGATCGCGCCATCGAAGCCCGCATGAAAGGCCTGGTCGCGGTCAGTCGCGAAGCTGCCGAGTTACTCGCTCAGCGGGGATTGATGCCGGTGCCGGGCGGCTACACCTGGCGCACCGACAGTCGCCTGACGCTGGCATCGCCACTGCGCCTGACCGATGAACAGGCGATGTCCTTCGTTCAGCGAGTCAGTTGTCCTGCGCAACTGGTGGTCGCTGCTGACGGCATGCTCGCCAAACATCCAGAATTGCTGGAGCGTCTACCCTTTAGCCGTGAACAGCTGCCTGGCGGCCATCATTTGCACCTGAATGACGAGCCCGGCGCCGCCCTTGTTGCAGACTGTTTCAATCGGTTCTTCGCCGTTCCTTGACTTGCAGCGGGCAACTGTCGAGGCTGGGCGGGTTGAAATGGGAGACAACCATGATAGATCTCTACACCGCTGCGACCCCGAATGGCCACAAGGTCTCTATCGTGCTCGAGGAACTCGGCATGCCCTATACGGTGCATGTCTTGAGTTTCGACAAAAAGGAACAAAAGGCTCCAGCGTTTCTCAAGATCAATCCCAATGGCCGGATTCCGGCGATTGTCGACCGGGACAACGGTGATTTCGCCGTGTTCGAATCCGGCGCGATTCTCATCTACCTGGCTGAACTGAGCGGAAAACTGCTGCCCAAGGATCCGAAAGGACGTTCGGTGGTGATCCAGTGGCTGATGTTCCAGATGGGCGGGATTGGCCCGATGCAGGGGCAGGCCAACGTGTTTTTCCGTTATTTCCCGGAAAAGCTTCAGGGCGCCATCGACCGCTATCAGCATGAAACCCGGCGTTTGTATGAAGTGCTGAACACGCGTCTGGAAACTGTCGAGTACCTGGCCGATGGCTACAGCATTGCCGACATCGCCACTTATCCGTGGGTCCGTGGCCATGAGTGGTCTGGCGTTTCGGTGGACGGTTTACCCGCCTTGCAACGCTGGATGGCGGCGATGGAAGCTCGCCCGGCCGTGCAGCGTGGCTTGCAGATTCCGCCGCGTAACGACGACGCGAATGTCGTCAAAGGCGCTCAGGCCATGCTGATCCGATGAGAGTACCTTCAAGGTTGAACAGCATGCGCTTGATCTGTTTGTTGGGGCTGGGGTGTTTCAGTTCGCTGGTGTTTGCCGCCGATGTACCGGGAAGTCACGATTTGCCGCTGGTGCCGCGTCTGGCCGATGCGCAGATCGTTGACTATCGCCCAACTGCCGAGCTTGAACGGATCTATCCCATGGGCTCGATCCGCAAAATCAGCGGCCAATTGCGTTTCGATGGCCAGGTCAGTGCCCGCGGAAAAGTGACCTCGGTGACCTACGAATTGCCGCCAGAACATTCGTCCACCGAGGCCTTCACCCTAGCTCGCGAAGCCTTGCAGAAACAGGGGGCCGAACTGCTGTTCTGGTGCCAGGCCCGTGATTGCGGCGAAAGCAGCCTGTGGGCCAATCAAGTGTTCGGCAACGCCAAGCTCTATGGCGCCGACGATCAACAGGCTTATCTGTTGTTGCGACTTGCGGCACCGCAGGACAACTCGCTGTTGGCGCTTTACAGCATCACTCGGGGCAATCGAAAAGCCTATCTGCACGTCGAGCAGTTCGACGCCAGCACGCCATTGGGCGAGTTGTTGCCGACCTCGGCGACGCTATTGCGTCAGCTCAAGGACACCGGCGTGCTGGACCTGCCGCGGCTGACGGGGGAGCCGCAACCGATTTGGCTGACGTTGCTGTCGCGCGGCTTGAACCTCGATACGACTTTGCGCGTCAGTGTTTCCGGAGCCAACGCCGAAGCCTGGCGTCAGGCGCTGGTCGGGCAGGGCGTGCGTGCGGCGCGGATGGAGCTCGGCAATGTGCCGGCAACTGGTCTGCACATCGAGTTCCTGCGATAGTTTTTCCCTCGGCGAACGTGCCATTGGCCGTTCGCCTACTCTTTGTTGATTGACCTTGCTCGAGACTTTTCATGATCAATAACGATCGCCTGTTGGTGCAGATCCTGCTCCTGGTGTTGTTCGGTGCCAGCTTCTGGGTGATGGCGCCCTTTTGGTCGGCGCTGTTCTGGGGCGCGGTGCTGGCGTTCGCCAGTTGGCCGCTGATGCGCTTGCTGACTCGCTGGCTCAATGGTCACGAATCCCTCGCGGCGGCGTTGCTGACGCTGGGCTGGATGGTACTGGTGGCGGTGCCGTTGGTGTGGCTCGGTTTTAACCTGGCCGATCATGTGCGCGATGCCACGGTGTTCATCAAGGACGTTCAGGTTGACGGCTTGCCGGCGGCACCGGTGTGGCTGGCCGGGATTCCGCTGGTTGGCGAGCGGCTGGTTGGGCTCTGGAACAGCCTTGATCAGCAAGGCGCGGCGCTGTTGTTGGCGGTCAAACCCTATCTGGGACAGGTCGGCAACTGGTTGTTGGCGCGCAGTGCGCAGATCGGCGGAGGGATTCTCGAGCTGACCTTGAGCATCGTTTTCGTGTTCTTTTTCTATCGGGACGGCCCACGGTTGGCGATGTTTGCTCACCGTCTGCTGGAACGGCTGATCGGCGAGCGTGCCGGTTATTACATCGAGCTGGTCGCCGGAACGGTGCAGCGGGTGGTCAACGGGGTTATCGGCACTGCCGCCGCCCAGGCGATCCTGGCGCTGATCGGCTTCCTGATTGCCGGTATTCCGGGCGCACTGGTGCTGAGTATCGTCACCTTCCTGCTCAGCCTGATCCCCATGGGCCCGCCGTTGGTGTGGATTCCGGCGACGGCCTGGCTGGCCTGGAAGGGCGAGTACGGTATGGCGGTGTTCCTCGGCATTTGGGGCACGTTTATCATCAGCGGCGTCGATAACGTGCTCAAGCCCTACCTGATCAGCCGTGGCGGCAACTTGCCGTTGGTGATCGTGCTGCTTGGGGTGTTTGGCGGGTTGATCGCCTTTGGCTTTATCGGCTTGTTCATCGGTCCGACCTTGTTGGCCGTGGCGTACAGCCTGTTGACCGACTGGAGTAACAGTCAGGGGCGGGTTGAAGAAAAGCGTTGATCAATTGTGGTGAGGGGGCTTGTCCTAATGCCGATCAGTTAAGCCGAATACTGAACCTGTGGCGAGGGAGCTTGTCGGAACGCCGCACCGTCCCGCTGGGGCGCGAAGCGGCCCTAAAAATGGGACTGCTACGCAGTCCAGCGGGAGCAAGCTCCCTCGCCACAGGTTATGGGTTCAATAGCCTCAGGCCGCGGCGCTCAGGTTTTTGCTTGAGTTCAGGGTATTGGCCTGCGAGTACTGCTGGTTCATGCTGACGATCAATTTGCTCAGCGCCTCGGCTACTGCGCCTTGATCGATGGTGCCGCTGTTCTGGCTGTTGTCCGTGTCGAGCATCTTCAGCAGAGCCGCACCATTGTCGGTGCTGCTGGTGGACGAGGTCGCGGCCAGGGCGCTACTCAGTTCGCTGGTGCTGATGCTGCCATCACCATTCGTGTCGAGCTGGCCAAACAGGGACTGGCTGGACAGTTGTTGTGGCGGCTGAGGCGGCGTGAGGGCGGCAACCAGCTCGTCCTTGCTCACGCTCCCGTCGTTGTTCGTGTCCAGCGCCGCAAACAGGCTCTTGCTGTCGGCAGTACTGTCGGCTTTCGTCAGACCCGCGCTCAGCTCATCGCTGCTGATGCTGCCATTACTGTTGCTGTCCAGAAGACTGAGCATGCTGTCGGCCAGTTCGGTGCTGGGCGGCTGATCATTATGGGCTTGGCAGGACGATGGCGTCATGGCGGCCATTTCCTGGCTGCTCAGACCTCCACTGTTATCGCTGTCCAGGCTGCTGAATTGCTGGCTCAGGCTGTTCAGTACGCGGCTGTCGCTTTTCTTCGTCAGGGCGCTGTTCAGCTCATCCTTGGAAACGGTTCCATCACCATTCGTGTCGAGCTTGGCAAACAACTCTTTCTGACGCTGCTGGAGTCGGGCGGTATAGGCCGCACTGGTGGCGCTGGTATAGCTGGAGTTACTGCTGACGCTGCCGATCATGGGCTCACTCCCTGGATGGATAAAACCGGTGAAGGCACCGGCCCATGCAGCCTCGAGGGAGCAGTTGTCGTGGGTATGTGGAATTTGTACGAATCAGCACACAGAGTCTGTTCAGACCCGTGGCAGGCAGACCACGGCAGTCAGGCCGCCGCCTGGGGTTTCTTCCAGGCTTAATGCTCCGCCCAGCCGTTGAGCAGCTTCGCGGGCGATGGTCATGCCCAGTCCAATGCCGCCAGAGTTGCGATTGCGTGAACCTTCCAGGCGAAAGAACGGCTCGAACACGGCTTCGCGTTTGTCGGCGTTGATCCCCGGGCCATGGTCGATCACTCGAATGATCAACTGTTCACGGCTGTCTTCAAGGGTGATCAGTGCCTGGCCGGCGTACCGCAAGGCATTGTCCAGCAAGTTGTTGATGCACGACCGCAGGGCCATCGGTTGAACCTGCAACGGTGCGCAGTGCCCACTGGCCTGCACGTCAGCGCCTTGATCCTGGGCGTTTTCGCAGAGTGATTCGATCAGCGCCTGCACGTCCATCCACTGCAGGGCTTCGCTGGTACGTTGTTCGTGCAGGTAGCTGAGGGTCGCATCGAGCATGCGAATCATGTCGTCGAGGTCTTGCCGCATCTGCCCTTGCAGCTTGATGTCGTCGATCTGCTCCAGGCGCAACTTGAGCCGCGACAGTGGCGTACGCAGGTCATGGGAAACGGCGCCGAGCATCCGCGAGCGCTGCTGCACCTGCTCACGGATACGCTTCTGCATCAGGTTGAAGGTGTGCGCCGCCTGCCGTGATTCTCGGGGGCCGGACTCATCAAGCGGTGGGCTGTCGAGGTTTTCGCTGAGGCTCTCGGCGGCCGCGCTCAAGCGTTGAATCGGCCGGGACAGCAGTTTTGCGCCGTACCAGGCGGCGATTACCAACGAGATGAGCTGAAAGGTCAGCGGTACGATCGGGCCGCCAAACCAGGGCCGCGGTGGTCTGTGTTTGAAGGGCGGTGGCGGCTGCCCATTGAACCCGGCGGAAAACTCCGGCGGTGGCGGGGGCGGGGGATGGCCGTAATGGTGAAACCAGAAGAACGCCAGAAGGTGCGCCAGGATAATCGCCAGCAACAACACGCCAAACAGGCGGCCGAACAGCGTATCGAAGCGCGCACGCATCAGCCGATGTCTCGGGCGTCGAACAGGTAACCTTCGCCGCGAACGGTTTTGATCAACTGGGGTGATTTGGGATCGTCACCGAGCTTTTGTCGCAGGCGCGAGACCAGCAGATCGATACTGCGATCGAACGCTTCGATCGAGCGTCCACGAGCGGCATCCAGTAATTGCTCGCGGCTGAGCACTCGTCGCGGGCGTTCGATGAATACCCAGAGCAAGCGGAATTCGGCGTTCGACAGCGGCACCACCAGGCCATCGACGGAGATCAACTGACGCAGCACGCTATTGAGGCGCCAGTTGTCGAAGCGAATGTTGGCGCGTTGTTCGGCACGGTCATCGCGCACGCGGCGCAGGATGGTTTGAATCCGCGCGACCAGCTCTCGTGGCTCGAACGGCTTGGCCATGTAATCGTCGGCCCCCAGTTCCAGGCCGATGATGCGGTCGGTGGGTTCGCAGCGGGCGGTGAGCATCAGGATCGGGATGTCCGATTCGGCGCGCAGCCAGCGGCACAGCGACAGACCGTCTTCGCCGGGCAGCATCAGGTCCAGCACCACCACGTCGTAATGCTCCGCTTGCAGCGCCAGGCGCATGGCGGCACCGTCGGTAACGCCGCTGGCGTGGATGTTGAAGCGGGCCAGGTAGTCGATCAGCAGTTCGCGGATTGGAACGTCGTCGTCAACGATCAGCGCGCGGGTGTTCCAGCGTTTGTCTTCGCCGGCTGCGGGGGCTTTTTGATCATCGTTCAGAGGAGCAGGGCTATTTTGCATGCGTACGTTCATCTGCCAGAGAGGCTGCCAACCACAAAAGATGGGCTGCGAGGTTGTGGCTTCAGCATAAGGCGTCCGGCCGTGAGGCGGGAAGTGCTGTAGGAAGTCTTGCGGTTGCCGAGGGTAGCCTTGGGCGGTGTTGAGGGCGTGTCGTGAGTGTATCTGTTTCGACACAATTGCCAGGCGTGCAGGGCTTATCATCCACCAACCGGCACTGTTGAAGATGATTTACCGATCATCGGGTCCCGGACGGGCTCGCGTTCCGCTACAATGCGCGCCGATTTCGACTTGCCTGAGAGCCCACTCATGTCCGCCTGCCAGACTCCTATCATCGTCGCCCTGGATTTCCCTACCCGTGACGCCGCACTGAAGCTGGCCGACCAGTTGGACCCGAAACTGTGCCGGGTCAAAGTCGGTAAGGAACTGTTCACCAGCTGCGCTTCGGAAATCGTCGGGACCTTGCGTGACAAGGGCTTCGAGGTGTTTCTCGACCTTAAATTCCATGACATTCCGAACACCACCGCGATGGCCGTCAAGGCGGCTGCGGAAATGGGCGTGTGGATGGTCAACGTGCATTGCTCCGGCGGCCTGCGCATGATGGCGGCCTGTCGCGAGGTGCTCGACCAGCGCAGCGGTCCTAAACCACTGTTGATCGGCGTGACCGTGCTGACCAGCATGGAGCGTGAGGATCTGGCCGGGATTGGCCTGGACATCGAGCCACAGGAGCAAGTATTGCGTCTGGCGGCACTGGCAGAAAAAGCCGGGATGGATGGCCTGGTGTGCTCGGCGCTCGAGGCATCGGCGTTGAAAGCGGCGCATCCGTCGCTGCAACTGGTGACGCCGGGGATCCGTCCGGCGGGCAGCGCCCAGGACGATCAGCGTCGCATCCTGACACCGCGCCAGGCCCTGGATGCCGGTTCCGACTATCTGGTGATCGGCCGTCCGATCAGTCAGGCAGCCGACCCGGCCAAGGCCTTGGCCGACGTCGTGGCCGAACTGGCTTAAGCGCAGCCCGGTAAAACCAATCGCGGGCAAGCCTTGCTCCTACAGTATTGATGTCGTGCGCGGATGATGCGACCGACAGATGACCTGTAGGAGCAAGGCTTGCCCGCGATGCTTTTGGGCTACACCTTCAACACCAGCTTCCCAAAATTCTCACCGCTGAACAGCTTCATCAGCGTTTCCGGGAATGTCTCCAGCCCTTCGACGATGTCTTCCTTGCTCTTGAGCTGTCCCTTGGCCATCCACCCGGCCATTTCCTGTCCCGCAGCAGCGAACTGCGCGGCGTAATCCATCACCACAAAGCCTTCCATCCGCGCACGGTTGACCAGCAGCGATAGATAATTGGCCGGGCCTTTGACCGCTTCCTTGTTGTTGTACTGGCTGATGGCGCCGCAGATCACCACGCGGGCCTTCATGTTCAGGCGGCTGAGCACGGCGTCGAGAATATCCCCGCCGACGTTATCGAAATACACGTCTACGCCTTTCGGGCATTCGCGCTTGAGGCCGGCAACCACGTCTTCGTGCTTGTAGTCGATGGCGCCGTCGAAGCCCAGTTCGTCAATCAGGAACCTGCACTTGTCCGCGCCGCCGGCGATACCCACCACGCGGCAGCCTTTGATCTTGGCAATCTGCCCGGCAATGCTGCCTACCGCGCCGGCTGCACCCGACAGCACCACGGTCTCCCCGGCCTTCGGTGCGCCGACGTCGAGCAGCGCGAAGTAAGCGGTCATGCCGGTCATGCCCAGTGCTGACAAATAACGCGGCAATGGCGCCAGTTTCGGATCGACCTTGTAGAAACCTCGAGGCTCCCCAAGGAAGTAATCCTGTACGCCCAGCGCACCGTTGACGTAATCGCCCACGGCAAAGCCCGGGTTGTTCGAGGCAATCACTTTGCCCACGCCGAGTGCGCGCATGACTTCGCCGATGCCCACAGGCGGGATGTAGGACTTGCCTTCGTTCATCCAGCCACGCATGGCCGGGTCCAGCGACAAGTACTCGTTCTTGACCAGAATCTGGCCCGCAGCCGGCTCGCCGACAGGGACTTGCTGATAGGTAAAGGTCTCGCGGGTCGCAGCTCCCACCGGGCGTTTGGCGAGCAGGAATTGACGGTTGATCTGGGCAGTCATGGCGGGCACTCAAAGTTGAATGAAGTCTGATTGATAGACCCTCATGGCGGTTGTCGCAAGGTTTGCTGACGCAGCGAATACAGTCCGATCCAAAGGAGTGATAGTCGGGCGGGGATCTTCATCACCGCAACTCATAAGCAATCAACCGGCCCTCTGATAGTGCTGCCGCGTGACGGGGCAGGGTGCTTAGACTGCGAAAACGAGATCACCCACATCTTTCGAGGACCTAACAATGAGCATGACGTTTTCCGGCCAGGTTGCGTTGGTGACAGGGGCTGCCGCCGGTATTGGCCGCGCAACCGCCCAGGCGTTTGCTGCCGAGGGATTGAAAGTGGTGGTCGCGGACCTTGATGTGGCTGGCGGCGAAGGTACCGCCGAGCTGATTCGGGCTGCCGGTGGCGAAGCGGTTTTCGTGCAGTGCAACGTGACCCTGGAGAGCGATGTCCAGAATCTGATGGCGAAGGCGGTGAGCACTTATGGTCGCGTCGACTACGCCTTCAACAATGCCGGGATCGAAATCGAAAAGGGCAAGCTCGCCGAAGGCACGCTCGATGAGTTCGACGCGATCATGGGCGTCAACGTCAAGGGCGTCTGGTTGTGCATGAAGTACCAACTGCCGCTGATGCTGGCGCAAGGTGGCGGCGCGATCGTCAATACCGCTTCGGTGGCCGGGCTTGGCGCGGCGCCGAAGATGAGTATTTATGCGGCGTCCAAGCACGCGGTCATCGGCCTGACCAAATCGGCAGCCATCGAATACGCGAAGAAGAAAATTCGCGTGAATGCAGTCTGTCCGGCGGTTATCGACACCGACATGTTCCGTCGTGCCTATGAAGCCGATCCGAAGAAAGCCGATTTTGCCGCCGCCATGCACCCGGTGGGACGTATCGGCAAGGTCGAGGAAATTGCCAGTGCGGTGTTGTATCTGTGCAGCGATGGGGCGGCGTTCACCACCGGGCACTCGCTGGCGGTGGATGGCGGGGTGACGGCGTTCTGAGGGTTTGCCTGCGACGTCGCGCCGGACATTGTGTTTCAAGGGGTTAGAGGAGGGTGTTTTAGCGGCGTTGTCGCACATCTTCATGCGAGCGCCTGTGCTTAACTGGCCCCAGAAAAACAGTTGGAGTGGGTCTCTCATGGAATTGAGAATCGATCGGCAGGCGTTGGTGCCCGTCGTGCAGCAAATTGTTGATGCCCTCGCTGGCTGGATTCGCCAAAGTGCCATTGAGCCCGGAACGCGTTTGCCGTCCATTCGACAACTGGCCCGGGAAAACCTGCTCAGTCAGTCCAGTGTCATCGAGGCGTATGAGCGCATGGTCGCCCAAGGCGTGCTGGCGTCGCGTCATGGCTCGGGGTTTTTCGTTGCCGGGCCTTTGGGTGCGCCCCATCGTTGCGCTGACCTAGCGGGCCCCATGGCGGCTGACGCAAACAGTGTCGGGTTGGTCGACGACCCGTTGGGCATGTTGCCGCTGGGGCGTGGTGGTCTGCCCGAAAGCTGGCGCGAGAGCGACGATCTCAGTTATGCCATTCGCCAGGTTTCGCGTACCGACATGGCCGGACTGTTCAACTACAGCCCTTCATACGGGTTGCCGGTCTTGCGCCAACAGATCCTCAAACGCTTGCAACAGATGAGTATTACCGTCGATGAGAACCAGGTTCTCACTACTACGGGAGCTACTCACGGGCTTGATCTGATCGTACGGACGCTGCTCAAGCCGGGTGATTGCGTGGTGGTCGAAAGTCCGGGGTATTCGAATCTGTTCAAGCTGCTCAAGTTGCATGGTGTCAGGTTGCTGGAAGTACCAAGGACCTCTCGCGGCCCGGACATTGAAGTGCTTGAGGCCTTGTTGAGCGCGAACAATCCCCGTGCGTTGTTCATCAATAGCCTGTTCCACAATCCGACCGGCAGTAGCCTGGCACCCGCCGTTGCGCAACGGATTCTGCAATTGGCCAAGCGTCATGAGTTAATCATCGTCGAGGATGACGTCTACGCTGACTTCCAGGGCAGTGCCGGCACCCGCCTGGCGGCAGTGGACGCGGGTCAGAGCGTGGTCTATGTCGGCAGCTTTTCGAAAACCCTCAGCAGTTCGCTGCGGGTCGGTTATGTCGTGGCCAGCGCTGCAATCATTGCGCGCCTGGCAGACATGAAGATGATTACCAGCCTGGGAGCTTCGCGGTTTTGCGAGTCGGTGCTGAGCAGTCTTTTGGCCAATGGCGCCTATCGCAAACTGGTACAGCGCCAGCGTCAGCGATTGAAGCGGGATATGGCGGCGACATTGCTGGTGCTTGAAGACGCCGACTGGGAGGTGTTCGGCAAGCCTGCGGGCGGGTTGTACATTTGGGCCCGACCACGAGAGCACGAATCGGCATGGGTGCGCACGCTGGCTCACTCATTCGGTATCGTGCTGTCCTCCAGGACGGCCTTCAGCCCCAGTGGCGAGACCATCGATTGGCTGCGTATCAATGTGGCTTATGCCAACGATCCTCGGGCACAGGCGTTTTTTCAGGCGTGCGCCTTACCGGATCGACTTCGACCGTTCTGAAAACGACTCACGCGTAGCTTTTTGCCATTATCGCGGCGCCAAAGGCTTGTGCTTGGGTGCACCCCATTGCGAATCTGCAACAACAGAAAATGGTCGTGTTGCCATTGAGTATGGGAAGGGGGTTACGAGCAATGATTTCGGCCGTGCAAGGACGTTTTGCCAACCTCGGTATGGCAAAAAAACTGGGTGTCGGTTTTATTCTGGTCCTGATGTTGACGGCCGTGGTGGCCGCTATCGGCGTCTGGTCCTTGCAAACCATCAGCCAGCGCTTCGACGGGCTCAAGCAGATGTCGTCGCTCAACAGTGGCCTGCTCAAGGTGCGTTTGCTTGAGCAGGAATACGCCTTGCACAGTGATCCGAAAACCGTCGATGCCTTGCACAAGGGTGTTGACGCGTTGGTCGCCCTCGCAACGCAACTCAAGGCTCAGTCGGCAGCTAACGTTCCGGTGATGAATGATGTCGAGCAGTCGCTGGGGGCTTACCGCAAAGCCTTCGATGAATTCGTCGAACTGACCCAGTCCAAGGAACTGGCGCTGGAAATGGCCAGTTGGTCGGTGTCCAGCGTGGCCAATAACCTTGATGTGCTGCAAGCTGGCCTTGCCGACGATGGTGCTTATGCGCTCAAGGATACGCAAGGCAAGGAGGGCGCTGAGTTTATCGAGCAGGCCAATCAGGTCAGTCAGGTATCGAGGCTGATGTTGCAGGCCATGAATGAGGCGCGAGTGCGCCTGGATCAAAGCCGCAAGGCCAGTGATGAAAGTGCCGAGCAAGGCAAGATTGAACAGGCCGACCAGGCATTGACCCAGGTTGAGGCATTGAAGAGCGCGGTCAAGGATGCGGGCTACCAGACAGTGCTCAACGAAGTGGCCGGGCATATCGCCAGTTTCAGCGAAAAACTTGCCGAGTACACGGGACTGCTGAGTCAGGAGAAAAAGGTCTATCAGCAGTTGCATGAGCGCGCCGCCGAAGTGGTGCAGCGGGTCGACCAGGCTTACGCGGCCGAGGACCAGTCGATGCAGGCAGAACTGAAGAAGAATTCGGTGTTGATCATTGCGTCTTCGGCGCTTGCGTTGCTGGTCGGGCTGATTGCCGCGTGGGTGATTACTCGCTTGATCGTTGCGCCACTGCGCAGTGTGATTCTCGTCGCCCAGAAAATTGCGGCGGGCGATCTGAGCGCGACCGTGCAGGTGACACGGCGTGATGAAATCGGCCAGTTGATGCAGGCCATGCAGCAAATGGGCGCGGGGTTGAGCAGCATTGTCAGCGGCTTGCAGGCGGGTATCGAGCAGCTTGCGAATTCCGCGCAATCGCTCTCGGCGGTGACCGAGCAAACCAACCTGGAAGTCAGCAGCCAGAAAGAAGAGACCGAGCAAGTTGCCACCGCGATGAATCAGATGACCGCGACCGTGCATGACGTTGCGCGCAATGCCGAGGAAGCTGCACTGGCAGCGCAGACGGCAGACGGCAAGGTCGAAACCGGTCAGCAGGTCGTGCGTCAGAGTATGCAGCGCATCGAGCAACTGGCTGACTCGGCGACGTCGGCCAGCTCCAGCATCGAAAGCCTCAGTGCGGAAATCCAGAACATTGGCACTGTCCTCAGCGTGATCAAGAGCGTTGCCGAGCAGACCAACCTGCTGGCACTCAATGCGGCCATCGAGGCAGCGCGAGCGGGTGAGCAGGGCAGGGGCTTTGCCGTGGTTGCCGATGAAGTCCGGGCCCTGGCCAAGCGTACCCAGCAATCCACAGAAGAAATCGAACGTCTGGTGAGTGCCTTGCGTTCCGCTGCGCAGGCATCGGTGCAGCAAATACAGAGCAGCGGTGAGTTGGTCAAGCTCGCCGTCAGTGATGCGCTACAGACCGAGAGTGCGCTGGGCAGTATCGCTGCGGCGGTCTCGCTGATTCAGCAGATGAACCAGCAGATCGCTGCAGCGGCCGAACAACAGAGTTCGGTTGCCGAAGAGATCAATCGTAGCGTGACCAGCATCCGTGCCAGTGCCGATCAATCCTCGGTGGCCATGCAAGGCAATGCCACGTCGAGTATCGAACTGGCGCAATTGGGGATTGAGCTGAAGGGGATGGTGGGGCATTTCAGATTGTAAGCGTGTGTGGCGAAGGAGCTTGTGCTCCCGTCAGCACGGTCCGTGCTCGGGTGCAGCAGTTGTACAGCGGTACTTGCGGTCTGACTGAACTGAGCGAAGGGGGAGGGTCGCTTCGCGACCCAGCGGGAGCAAGCTCCCTCGCCACGGGTGTTACCACTATCAGTCGTAGATAGCTTTCTTCTTCCAGTCTGCGTCGGCTTCCACGTCCTTGAGGCCTTCGGTCAACTCGTTAACTTCGCCTTCCACCGGTGCAATGTTGGTCAGCACCATGGAGTTGGCGCGCGCCAACAGTTTTTCCAGGTACTGCAACTGCTCGCTGTAAACCTGCGGGTCTTGCTGTTTGCGCAAGTACTGCACGCCACGTTCGAACGCCAGGCGGGCTTGCCCAGGTTGTTCCTGCTGCAGCGCATGTTGACCGAGGTTGTTGAAGAACTCGATGTGCAGCAATACCAGGATGTGGCGAACTTCACGAATCCAGCGCTTGGCTTCGTTGGTTGGCAGGAAACCGTCCTGTGCTGCGCGAGTGATCTGGCCATGCAAGGCTTCAAGCAAAAAGCGTATGTCCTTGGCCTTGGCTTCAGTCTGGATCGGTGCCGGTGGGTTGTTGACCGGAATCGATTCACCTCGTGCGACCAGTGCACGCAGTTCCTCGATGCGGGCTTTGGCCGTCGAATTGGTTTTATCCAGATTGAGCAGGCGTTGGCAGACGTTGAGTTCCAGTCGCGTCAGCAGCAGCTTGAGCGCCGGAGTCATCAGCTGGCCAGGGAAGGTCTCGGTGATTTCGCCACAGCGGCGCAATCGATCATTGAGTTCGACCTTGGTGCGGGCCTTTTCCAGTTTATTGTTTTCCACCACATGGTTCATGTAGCCAATGGCGATCAATATTGCGATCCCGACTATTACTAGCAGGGTGATCATGAGTGGTGTCACCGTGAAGACCTCTTTATAGGGTTTGCGTGCGAGTGTAGTGGCTAAGCCTGGGGGCGCATAGGGTGGCGCGACGAGTTGGATCGAGCCTTTGCGCTGTCTATATAGGCAATGTGTGGGTGGGTGCACATTGCCATCATCTGCTGGAGAGGACTATAGCGCCTTGGCGAGTGACAGAATATAGGCGTCAAACCCCGGTCGGACGAAAACCCGGAATTGCCCCTTAAAGGGGGGCGAAGTCATTGATTTAAATAAATTTATAGTTGGGGGTTGACGACCCCTCAATCCATCCATAGAATGCGCGCCACTTACAGCGGAAAGCACACAGCGAAACGCGGTAGGGAGTGAATGTTGTACGTGTGTCCCCTTCGTCTAGTGGCCTAGGACACCGCCCTTTCACGGCGGTAACAGGGGTTCGAGTCCCCTAGGGGACGCC